>NZ_RAWP01000074.1:0-50896 GCF_003668935.1 Corallococcus sp. AB032C
GGGCGGGGTGGGAGATGTTCGTGGCCTTCTTCGTGGGCCTCATCGCCGGCCTCATCCACTTTGGCACGCTGAACTCGCATCGGGCGGATCTGCAGAAGAGCTTCCTCGCCGCGTTCCTGGGGGCGCTGGTGGCGTTGGGGCTCACGCTCCTCCTGCCGCCCTTCAACGCCGTGCGGGCGCTGTTCGGCGGGGTGACGCTGCTGGTGCCCGCGATGGTGGTGACGCTGGGCTCGCTGGAGCTGGCCCTGGGGGCGGTGGAGGCAGGCCTGCCCCGGCTCATGTACGGCCTCTTGCGCTTCCTGATGCTGGGCGTGGGCATCGCGGCGGCGGGGACGCTCTGGCGCTTCGGCGGGCCGCTGCCGCCGCACTTCGAGCCGCACGCGCTGCCGCCGCTCCTGACGTTCTTCGTGGTGGCGGTAGGCGGGGGGGCGTTGTCGGTGTGCATGTCCGGACGGCCGCGCGACGTGGCGTGGATTGTGGGCGGCGTGCTGCTCGCCTACGGGGCGCAGGTGCTGACGAAGATGCTGCTCGGGGACCGGGGCAGCCCGCTGTTGTCCGCGTTCGTGCTGGGCGTGGCGGGGCTGCTCTACGGGCGCGGGAGGGACCGGATGCCCATGACGGTCATCATGCCGGGGATGTTGCAGCTGACGCCGGGCTTCATCGGCACGGAAGCCATCGTCGCGCTGCTCGGCGCGGGCACCGCGGGCGCGGAGGACGCGCGGCTGTTCAACGTGCTGCTGGTGGCGCTCCAACTGGTGCTGGGGCTGGTGTTAGCCACGGTGGTGGTGCCGCCGCGCGGCCTCGTGGACCGAGGCGCTCCGGTTCCTCCGAGTGCCGGCGGCGCGTAGCCAGGTCAGCGTCGCTGGGCTCTTCCCGGTGGGGCGCGAGGCGGCGGATGCTCCCGGCGGGCCATGACGCGTCTGCGGTGGAAGACGCGGTGCTCGAGCTTCCCCACCAGCCAGCTCGTGAGGGCGATGGCCGCCGCGAGGCAGGCCGCGCGCAGCATGTCTCCCAGCGCGGCCTCGCAGCCCACCGCCGCGGCAGTCCAGATGGAGGCGGCGGTCGTGATGCCGAAGATGGCGCTTCCCTTCTTCAAGACGCTCGCCGCGCCTACGAAGCCGATGCCGGAGGCCACGCCCTGGACGATCCGCAGCGTGTCCGCCGGGGTGTCCGTCAGGTTCGCCCCGGCGGTGCAGAAGAGCGCGGCGCCCAGCGTCACCAGGTAGTGGGTCCGGACGCCTCCCGGCCGCTTGCGGTAGGGGAGGCCGAGGACCATTCCGGAGCCTCCCGCCACGAGCAGCCGGATGAACACCTCTCCGTCTCCGAACGCCGTGGTCATCTTCCGGCTCCCCGCCCCCACCCACGCGCTCCAAACCTGGTCCTCCTCCGGCGCGCTCGCAACCAGGCACCTCGCGGACCGAGGACGCCGGGCGGTGCTCAGAAGCCGATCGCCGGAAGCGGCGGCCAGGGCTCTCCCGCGAGCGCCTGCTCCAGCGCTTCCGCGTGACTGCGAAGCAGTGCGGTCTCCGGGGCGTTCGGCTGCGTCCGCTCCGAGGTGGCCAGGATGGAGCGGAGCCACTCCCGCGCCGCGCGCCGGTCCTCCGCGTCCCGCGCGCGCTGAGCCACGGAGGCCGCCAGCCGCAGGAGCCGCAGCACCACGGCGGGCTCGGTGGCGCCGTAGCGGAGGATCTGGTCGGTGGCCAACGCCAGGTAGTCCCGCAGCGCGAGGCCGTGCAGGAACACGCGAGGCACCCCGGAGGCATCCGCCAGCACGCGGGCGCCCAGGCGCATCCGGCTGAGCCCGCACAGCAGGAAGGTCAGCTGATCCACCGCCTCCACCGCGGTGTACGGATCATTGATCCCCGGGGAGAGCGCCTTGATGGCCACATCCACCAGTTGACGCACTCCCAGCGCGAGGTCCCGGTCCGCGTCCCTCCAGCGATCCAGGTGGATGGCGCGGCACACGAGCGCCTCGGTGGACTCGTGCCATGAGGGCTCGCCCGCCGGCGCCTCCAGCCAGCCCATCTCCTCGCCGTGAGTCACCGGCTCGCCCACGGCCCGCTCCAGGTGGATGGTGAGGCGATGCGCCGTCGCCACCTCCAGGAGTGCCCCCGCGTCGACGGAGGCGATGAAGCCGTCTTCAGGGGCGTGGAGCGGCCAGACCCTCCCCAGGGTCTCCCCGCGAGCGCGGACGGGGGCGGCGGCCTCGATGTCCGACGACCGGAACCGCTCGAGGGTCCGGGCCGTGTCCAGCGTGTCCCGGCGCACCTGCCGGACCAGGTTCTCCACGCGCATGAGCTGGAGCGTCTGGAGCACCTGGAAGATGAGCGCGCCCTCGCAGACGATGAGCATCAGCATGGCCAGCGCGAGCGCCGGGCGCGGCACGCGCTCGAGCCCCGAGACGAAGCCGAACGCGTGTGTCGCCACCAGGCAGAAGACGCTCGTGGCGACGAACACCGGGAGGACCACGCGGATGCCCGCGCTGTGGAGATACAGGCGCAGCAGGCGTGGCGAGTACTGCCCCGCCGCGTTCTGCATCACGAGCATGGACAGGGAGAGCACGATGCTCAACGAGGTGAGGGCGATCCCCAGTACCGAGGAGAGCATGCTCCGCGCCTCGGCGGCCGTGGCCCGCCACGCCACGCCTTTCAGCACCACGGGCACCGGGAGCGTCTGATTCACGAAGAGGACGCCCAGGCAGGCCCCCAGCAAGGCCCCCAGCACGGGCGGAATCCAAAGCTGGTGTCGGAGCCACCAACGGAGCGAAGGGGCCTCGCGGAGCCGCCTGGGATCCCCGGGCCGGCCCCGGGCTCGGGGAAGTGCCTGTGCGTCCGCCATTGCGTCACCTCCTTGCTGGAGCCGGGGACGTCCGGACCGTGGGTCCACCCGCCGAGCGCCCGAGGCGCGTGGCGGCTATGGGCGCACGATGCAGCGGAAGCCGATGTGGCTGGCGCCGCTGTCCACGGCCTGGGGCGAGCGCGCCGCGGGGCGGTAGCGGCGGCAGTAGTTGGGCGCGCACAGATGGCTGCCGCCCTTGAGGACGCGGCGCGGGAGGGTGATGGCGGGCGTGAAGGGGTCCTGGCTGCCCTGCGCGGTGGAGGGGCCGCGCGGGTTGACGGGGATGCAGCACGCCTTGCCTTTGTTTCCCTGGTGGCGCTCCTGGTACCAGTCGGTGGTCCATTCCCAGACGTTGCCGGCCATCTCGTGCAGGCCGTAGCCATTGGGCGGGAAGGCGCCGACGGGGCAGGTGCCCTCGTGGCCGTCCTCGCGGAGGTTCTGCCACGGGAAGTAGCCCTGCCAGGTGTTGGCCAGGTGTTCGCCGTTCGGGGTGAACTCATTACCCCAGCAGAACTCGTTGCGGTCCAGTCCGCCGCGAGCGGCGCGCTCCCACTCCGCCTCGGCGGGGAGCGTCTTGCCGGCCCAGGTGGCATAGGCCTCCGCGTCCTCGAAGGCGATGTGGACGACGGGGTGGTCGCGGCGGTGCTTCACGGAGGAGCGGCGGCCTTCGGGGTGTTTCCAGCAGGCCTCGGGGACATAGCTCCACCAGTTGGCCACGTTGCCCAGGTCCACGGGCCCCTGGGCCTTTTGAAAGACGAGCGAGCCGGGCACGAGCGTCTCCGGTGTGGCGCCGGGGTAGTCCGAGGGGTTGAGCGGGCGCTGGGCGACGGTGACGTAGCCGGTGGCTTCGACGAAGCGGGCGAACTGTTCGTTCGTCACGGTGAAGTGGTCCATCCAGAAGCCGGAGACGGTCACCTGATGGGCGGGAGCCTCTTCCGGATAGTGATGGTCGGAGCCCATCCAGTACGTGCCACCGGGAATCCAAACCATGTCCGGGAACGGAGCACGGCCGGGGCGCGCGGCGGTGTCGGTGGGCTCCACGTCGGCAGTGGCGTCGAGGCTGTCGTTCCGGTGCATGGCTTGAAGTCCTCCAACGGAGAACATCCGGCCCGGTGGGCGGAATGACACTCGCACCAGAGGCCGGGTAGGGTGTCAGCACGTTGACGCGCGTGTTGGAGCCTGGATGGCCGGCAATGTCCGAGACCGGAAGTCAGCCCTGTCCAGCGCTCTTGGCGCACGGGTTCTGCTTTCCGCCGCTGTCGCTGGCGGATGCTCCCATGCCTAGAAGCCAGAGCGGCGTGTCTATCTCATCGCGGAAGACGCAGGTGGAGTCGGCGGCGCCGGCGGACGCGACTGTGATGCCGAGCATGTCGCGTGCTTCGACCGATGCTGGAACACCGCTCCTCCGCTGACGAGCATCAAGTGGGGCTCTGGCAAGCACCCCGAGTACTGCACGGAGGAGTGCCGCGCACGTTACATGGACTGCATCGAGGACGTGGCGCGGGCGTCACGGAAGGGCTCGGAACTGCGGTTCTCGAATCTGGATGGGGCGCTGGATTGGTTGAGAACGCACCGGACGGAGGTGGCGATTGGACCGGTCGTCGTCATCGCGGGAGTGGCATTCGTCGTCGCCACTGGCGGATCGGGAGCGTTGATTCTCGCCCCGCTTGCGCTCTAGTGACCGCGAACGGAACAAGGCCATGACTGCTTCCAAAGAGTTCGAAATGGAGTCGACGCTGCGAATCCTGGACGCCGTGAGCAAGAGCTATCCGCCCGGTTCCAAGGAAGAGGCCGCTGTCCAACTCGCGGCTGTCTCCTTGCTCTACCTCCGTCGGCTCAAGAAGCTGGACGGCTTTCTTGAGTATCATCGGGAGTTCTCCGACTCCTCGGCGCACGTCTCCATCGCGAAGGAGTTCGGGACCCAGGCCGATGCGGATATGTGGCTGGCCAGTGGAGAAGCTGTCGATGGCGCGCTCGTCAGGATCGACGGCAGGGGCTTCCAGGTCATCCAACTGCCCAAGGGACTGAAATTCCTCCGGACGCCCCTTCCGGATGAGTTGGGACCTCCAGCGCCGAAGTAGCGGGGCAGTACCGCCACCGCCGTCGGTGCTCCATCCGGCGGTGGCGGTACGCGGGGCTACTGGTGCGACTGCTGGACGCGGTGGATGAGCTGCTCCACCTCGTTGG
The DNA here is from genome assembly GCF_003668935.1 of Corallococcus sp. AB032C. Classification (NCBI taxonomy): domain Bacteria; kingdom Pseudomonadati; phylum Myxococcota; class Myxococcia; order Myxococcales; family Myxococcaceae; genus Corallococcus; species Corallococcus sp. AB032C. The sequence continues at coordinate 5,026 of NZ_RAWP01000074.1, forward strand.
CCAGGGACATGACCTGGTCTCCGACGCTGGGCTCCTGCTGCTGCTTTCTCGCCTCCGCAATCTTCTGTTTCACGCGCTCCTTCATCGGCCCGATGCTCAGGCTGCCCGGAGCCTGGCTGGGGAGGAACTCGATGAGGCTCTCCGCGAACTGTTTCACCAGCATCTGCGCCGGGACGAAGGTGAACATGCGCTCGCCGTACCAGGACGTGTACAGGCCGGAGTGGGGCCCGTACTCGAACGGGTCCGAGCGCAGGTTGATGAGGTAGGGCCACGCCGGGCTGAAGCGCTTGCCGCTGAACCACATGTCCGGGCCTTCACCGTCCTGGTAGCTGAAGATGACCTTCCAGTTGTTGTAGCGGACCGCCGCCAGGTCGCCGCTGTCGAGCACGTAGATGAACTCGTGCCGGCGGCCCTCCTCCGTCCCCGCCAGAAGCCCCGTCTGGTCATATCCATCCAGGTGGACCTTGAAGGTCTTGTTCCCCACCTTGTGGCCTTGCTTGCACTTCTCCACCAGGTCCGTGGGGCCGCCCGCCGCCGCCACCAGCGTGGGCATCCAATCCTCGTGCGCGAAGATGTCGTTGATGACGCGTCCCGGCTCCACCACGCCCGGCCAGCGCACCACGCACGGCACCCGCACGCCGCCCTCCCACGTGGAGCCCTTTTCCCCGCGGAACGGGCTGTTGCCGCCGTCCGGCCAGCCCATCTTCTCCACGCCGTTGTCGGTGGAGAACACCACCAGGGTGTTGTCCGCGATGCCCAGCTCCTCCAGCTTGTCCAGGAGCACCCCCACGATGTCGTCCAGCTCCCGCATCGCGTCCGCGTAGAGGCCGTAGCCCGTGGCGTTGCGGTACTTCTCCTGGAGGAACGTCCAGACGTGCGTGCGCGTGGTGTTGTGCCAGAGGAAGAACGGCTTGCCGTCCTTCACGGCGCGATCCATGAAGTCCAGCGTCCCCTTCAGGAACTCACCGTCCACGGTCTCCATGCGCTTCGTGGTGAGCGGGCCGGTGTCCTCGATGCGCTGGCCGCCCACCAGGCCCCAGCGCGGATCCTCGGTGACGTCCTTGCGGTCCGAGGCCCAGCTGTGCAGCACGCCACGCGGACCGAAGCGCGCCTTGAAGGCCGGGTCCTTGGGGTAGTCCGGGCACTCCGGCTCGTTCTCCGCGTTGAGGTGGTAGAGGTTGCCGAAGAACTCGTCGAAGCCGTGCACGGTGGGCAGGTAGGGATTGGAGTCGCCCAGGTGGTTCTTGCCGAACTGGCCGCAGGTGTAGCCCAGCGGCTGGAGCATCTCCGCGATGGTGGGGTCGGAGTCCTGCAGGCCGTACTTCGCGCCCGGCATGCCAATGGTGGTGAGCCCGGTTCGAAGCGGGTTCATGCCGGTGATGAACGCCGCGCGGCCCGCGGTGCAGCTCTGCTGGCCATAGCAGTCCGTCATCATCGCGCCTTGCTTCGCGATGCGGTCGATGTTGGGCGTGCGGTAGCCCATCATCCCCTGGTTGTAGGCGCTGATGTTCCAGAAGCCGATGTCATCTCCCCAGATGACCAGGATGTTGGGCTTCTGCTTCGTCTGCTTGCCGTGTCCGTTGCCCGAGGGCTTTGCCTTGCTCGCCATGTGCGACCTCCTGGGCACGAGGTGATCACAGGGGCTGGCCCGGGCATCGTTCCAGGAGGCGGAAGCAGGCGGGCACCCAGGAGGCAGGTCCAGGGCTCAGCGTGAGTCGCGTCCACCAATGGCGGGGAGCCGCTCGTAGGCTTGCCGGAGCGCTTCGATGTGCTCGGGGTTGTCGTAGTCGAGCGGGGCCTCCGTGAGCTGGACCACCCAGCCGCCAGCAGGCGTGCGCCGTGAGCGAGACAGCAGCTCCGCGTCGCGAGCAGCGTCCGGGAAACCGATGGCTCGCGCGGCGGCTTCGGACCAGTAGTTCAGCCACCCGAGGTGCTGCCCAATTCCCAGCGCCGCCGCGTCCGCGGAGGCCACGGTGCACCGTCCACTGGTGTCGTGAAACCGGAGCCGGTCATGGTCGAGTTGCTGAAAACAGCGCTCCACGACCGTGGGCCACGGACGGGCTGCCTCTCTGACGACGCATCGCCCTTCATCGGTCCAGGGGAGTTTCGCTGCCCGTTGGAGATTCGAGAGACCTGGGCCTCAAGCCACCGCGACCGTTGGCGTCGTCGTGGCGCAAGCAGAGAGCAGGACTCCCAACATGATGCCGACATAGCGATGCATTGGAGCAGAGCGTAGCTGCTTGGCACAGCCCACCCTATCGCTCAGTGCACGGGCCCCCGCGAGTCGTCATCGGCCGGTGGATGCGGCAGGTTCCGCAGCAGCTCGCGCATGCGCGTGTCCGCCTCATCCAGCCGGATGAGCAGGTCCTCCTGTCGGTGGCGCTCCTCGCCGTGCAGCATCGCGCCCGCTTCGTCCACGCGCGAGCGCACCAGGTACAGGCCGTCCTGGATGAGGCGCCACTCCTGCCAGGTCTGGGACTCGTGGCGCGCCATCCAGGCCTCCACGCCTGCATGCACGTGCGGATACACGTTCTGCCGTCCCACCTTCACAAGCACGCCCGTGCGCTCCAGCAGCCTCTGCGCCGGTGCGTGCACGCGCGCCAGTGACAGCGTGATGCCCCGGTGGGACAGGTCCTCGTGCAGCCCCGCCAGCATGTCCGCGCCCGGCACGTCCAGGTCGTCCGTCAGCTCCAGGTCCAGCAACACCTCGCGCACCGGCACCTTCGCGTCGCGCACGCGCTTCAGCACCTCGTCCCGCAGCGACGTGGCATTGGCGAAGAACAGCCCTTCCTCCGGCCGGAAGACGTCCAGGCCGGGCAGGGTGATGGCGGAGGACTCGCGGTGCGTGGCCGCCAGGTCCAGCGTCCCAGGCACCCGCCCCAGCTCGCTCAGGCGCGGCCGGCTGGCGCGGTACACCGTGAGGAACAGCGACAGGCCCACCGCGATGAGAAGCCCGGGCAACACGTCGAAGGCCAGCACTCCCACGAGCGCCACCGCCGCGCCCAGGAAGTCCGCGCGGCGCAGGCGCGCCAGCCGCACCAGCTCCTTCACGTCCATCATCCCCAGGATGGCCACCACCACGATGGCCCCCAGCGTGGCCTCCGGCAGCGCGCGGAACAGGCCCGTGAGGAACAGCGCCACCAGCAGCGTCAACCCCGCCGTCACCAGCGAGGACACCTGCGTGGTGGACCCCGCCTGATCATTCGCGGCGGACTTGGACAGGCTGCATCCCATGCTGAAGCCCCGGAACAGGCCTCCGCCCAGGTTCGCCGCGCCCAGGCCCACCAGCTCGCGGTTGGGGTCCACCTCGTAGCCGTGCTTCGCGGCGAACATGCGCGCTGGACCAATGGCCTCCGCGAACGCCACCAGCGCGATGCCGCACGCGCCTGGCAACAGCTTCAACAGGTCGCCGAACTTCACATCCGGAAGCTGAGGTGGCACCAGGCCCGCGGGAATGTGCCCCACGATGGCCACTCCCTTCGCATCCAGGTGCAACAGCGACGACACCGCGATGCCCAGCACCAGCACCGCGAGCGCCGCCGGAATGCGCCGGGACACGCGCCCCAGGAGCAGCAGCGTCGCGATGCTCGCCGCCCCCACCGCGAGTGTCAGCGCGTGCGTCTGTCCCAGGTGCGTGAGGATGTAGCCCAGCCGCTCGAAGAAACCGCCCTTCGCGCCCTCGATGCCCAGCAGCTTGGGCACCTGCTTGATGGAGATGATGAGCGCCAGCCCGAACACGAAGCCGCTCAGCACGGAGGCTGAGAAGAACTGCGCCACGCGCCCCAGCTTCAGCACGCCCGCCAGCACCGCCACCGCGCCCGCCACCAGCGCCAGCGCGGCCGTGAGCGCCATGAAGCGCGGCGTGCCCTGCTGCGCCATCGCGCCCACCGTGGCGGCGGAGAGCACCGACACGCTGGCGGACACCGCGATGATGAGCTGCCGCGAGCTGCCGAACAGCGCATACAACGCCAGCGCCGCCGGAGTGGAGTACAGCGCCGCCTGCGGAGGCAGCCCTGCGAGCTGCGCGTAGGCCATGCCCTCCGGGATGTGCAGCGCCGTCACCGTGAGCGCGCCCACCAGGTCCTTCTTCAGGCGCGTCCCGTCATAGCCCCGCAGCGAAGCGACGAAGGGGCTGACGCGGGTGAGCCATGAGGTGCGGCCCCGTGCGGTGCCCATGCGCACGAGGTGGCCACCCGAACCGACAGGAGCATCGTCCTCTCGGGAGGGCCGGCCAGCGGCGCATCCGTCTGGTCACTCAGGCGACATGCGTCATGCATGATGCTGGTCATGCCTGCCGGAGTGGCGCGAGGCTGCCTCGCATGATCACCGTCAGTGCATTCAAGTGGGTGCCGCCGTTCGCGCAGGGCGTGGTTCGTGACCTTCGGGTGAGGTGGGCGCTGGAGGAGGCGGGCCTGCCGTACGAGGCGCGGCTCATCGATCCCCAGGTTCAGAAGTCCTCGGACTACCGCGCGCAGCAGCCCTTCGGGCAGGTGCCGGTGTTCCAGGAGGACGGCATGACGCTCTTCGAATCGGGCGCCATCGTGGTCCACATCGCGTTGAAGAGCGAAGTGCTCTTCCCCAAGGACGAGGCGGGCCGGGCGCGCGCGCTCACGTGGGTGTTCGCGGCGTTGAACTCGGTGGAGGTCCACCTCCAGCAGCTCGCGGAGATCGACCTGTTCGCGCCGGATGCCCAGTGGGCGAAGCTCCACCGGCCCGAAGTGGAGGCGCGGATCCACCACCGCCTGGGCGAGCTGGCCACGTCGCTGGGGAGCCGTGAGTACCTGGAGGACCGCTTCACCGCGGGCGACCTGATGATGACCACGGTGCTGCGAATCCTGCGGCACACCGAGGTGCTGGACGCGCATCCCACGCTCAAGGCCTACAAGGAACGCTGCGAGGCACGGCCTGCGTTCCAGCGCGCGCTGACGGCGCAGATGGACGCCTTCAAGCAGCACGAGCGGCGCGAGGCCTGACGCGCGGGGCATGACGCAGCTCATCACCAAGGACCAGGTCCAGGGCTGCATGTTCTATGCGGGCCCGAAGCAGATTGGCCTGCGGCTTGACCGCACGGGCCCCAAGCGCGCCAAGGCCAATGCGCTGGTGGCGAAGAGCAAGCAGCCGCAGGGCATCCCGTAGGCCCCTGGCCTCGCGCGCCGCTTCGCGCTAGGGAGGGAGTCATGTCCTCCGCTCTCCAGACCCGTCCCCGGAGTGAGCTTGCCTCCGGGCGCTTCGGCCAGACCCGCTTCATGCTCCGCCGGAAGTTCTTCAAGCTGTTCGGCGGCGCGTTCCACATCTACGACGAGGCAGGCAACGTCGCCTTCTACTCGAAGATGAAGGCCTTCAAGCTGAAGGAGGACCTGCGCGTCTACAGCGGCGAGGACATGCAGGAGGAGCTGATCACCATCCAGGCCCGCAGCATCCTGGACTTCGGCGCCACCTACGACGTCACCGACGCGGCGACGGGAGAGCGGGTGGGCGCGCTGCGCCGCAAGGCCCTGAGCTCCATCCTGCGCGACACCTGGCTCATCCTGGACGCGGACGGGCAGGAGGTGGGCAAGGTGGAGGAGGACAGCATGCTGCTGGCGCTCGTGCGGCGCTTCCTCACCAACCTCATCCCTCAGACCTTCACCGGGACCCTGGGCAGCGAGCAGGTGTTCAGCTTCAAGCAGCACTTCAACCCGTTCATCCAGAAGATCGACCTGGACTTCTCCGTGGACACGCAGCGCCGGTTGGATCGGCGTCTGGGAATCGCCGCGGCGGTGCTCCTGTGCGCGATTGAAGGCCGTCAGTCCGGCGGCTGAAGAAGCCTGGACGCGGTGAGCGGCCGGGCCCTATGTGTCCGGGCATGCAAGCCCCGTCCTCGCAGGTGCATCCGGTCCCGGTGCTCATCGTCGGAGGTGGGCTCGTGGGCCTCTCGACGGCGTTGTTCCTCGCCCATCAGGGCGTGCGCTCGCGGGTCATCGAGAAGCACGCGGGCACTTCGCTTCATCCCCGCGCACGGGGCTTCCATGCGCGCACCGTGGAGTTGTTGCGCTCCACGTGCGCGAGGGAGGAAGTGGAGCGGGCTGGGTCCGTTCCCGCGGGCACGGTCGTTGGGGAGCTGGTGGCCGTCACGCTCGCAGGGCCGGTGCATTCGTGGAAGACGCGGACGGTGTCCACGCAGCGGACGGATGTCAGCCCGTGCCCGTACGTCTTCCTGGGACAGGACCGGATGGAGCCCATCCTCCTGGAGGCCGCGAGGAGCCAGGGCGTGGAGGTGCGCTTCCGGCATGAGCTGACGGGCTTCACGCAGGATGCGCAGGGCGTGCGGGCCACGGTGCTCGACCGCGAGGCGGGGACGGTGTCCACCGTGCATGCGGCGTATCTCATTGGCGCGGACGGGGTCCGCAGTCCGGTGCGCGAGGCGCTGGGCATCGCGCTGCGCGGCCGGGGCTCCTTTGGCCACAACATCTCCACACTCTTCGACGCGGACCTCTCGCCCGTGCGGCGGGAGGTGCCGCTGGCCTTCGCGGTGCTCACGCATCCGGAGCTGGGCGGCGTCATCGCGGCCACGGACGTGAAGGACCGGTGGAGCCACGCGACGCGGATCGACGTGTCCCGGGAGAAGGCCGAGGACTTCACGGAGGCCCGGTGGACGGAGCGGCTGCGCACGGTCACCGGCATCGCGGACCTCGAGCCCACGCTCCATGGGACCTTCGTGTGGGAGGCCGCGGAGCGCGTCGCGGAGCGTTTCGGTTCAGGCCGTGTGTTCCTGGCCGGAGACGCGGCGCACCAGATGCCGCCCACGGGAGGCTTGGGCGCGAACACCGGCATCCACGACGCGGCGAACCTCGCGTGGAAGCTGGCCGCGGTGTTGAACGGCCACGCGGGTCCCGCGCTGCTGGAGACCTACGACGCCGAGCGAAGGCCCGTGGCCGCCGCCACCGCGAACCAGGCCGCGCTGCTCGCACTGCGGATGGCGAAGCAGGCACTTCCGGCGGACGCGGAGTTCGTCGACGAGGATGCGGTCACCCTGGGCTACCGCTACGGAGACGGGCCGCCGCTGCCGAAGACGTTCGTCCCCACGGGCGAACCCGGCACGCGCGCGCCGCACGTGTGGTTGGAGGATCGCAGGTCGATCCTGGATTTGTTTGGCAACGGCTTCGTCCTGCTGACCGGAAACGAAGCGTGGAGCGACGCAGGCCGGAGACTCGCGGAGCGCATGCCGCTGCGGGTTCACGAGGTCCACGGCTGGCAGCACGCGTATGGGGTAGGGGAGGGTGGCGCCTGCCTCGTGCGTCCGGACGGCATGGTGGCCGCGCGATGGAGTGAGCCTGTCCGGGACGCGGAGCAGGTGCTCGATGCCGAATTGGAGACGCTGCTGTGTCGCGCGGGCCTGGGCTCCGTCAGGACCCCACCCACGGAGCCCGTCCGGTGATGGAGTAGGCTGCGTCCTGCGCGGTCGTGGCGTGCGGCGTGCCGGGAGGAATCATGAAGCCATCCGTCGTCGCTCGGGAGATGCGGTGGATCCCGACGGGACTGCTGCTGCTGCTCGGAGCCTGCACCACGGTGCAACCCAAGGTGGAGCCGCCCCTGGGGTTCATCGAGGATGGATTCCCGTCCAGCGGACCCTGCGGCGAAGCATGGCCGGCGCCCCTGCGCGATGTCTTTCCGCGAGGGGCGTTCGCCATGTCCCTGCTGCCCGGCCTGGAGGTAGAGTTCAACGACGCGAGCGACCAGGAGCGCATGCACTGCTGGTGCTCCGGCATGTTGCGGGCCTTGAAGGAAGGGCCGCTCCTTCCCGTGGCATCCGGTGCCGAGGTCTACCGCTTCACGTGGATCCCTTCTTCTCGTGGGCCCTTCGTCATCCGCATCGAGCACCTGGGCCCTCTCCTCTCCCTGCACGTGAAGAGGGCCGGCACGCAAGAAGGGACGTTGGCTGTCGACCGGCGCATCCTGCTCACGCCCACCCAGTGGCAGGCCGTGCAACAGCGATTGGACGCGGCCCGCTTCTGGTCCATGGACCGCTTCTTCGCGTCTCGGAACCTCTCCTACCTCGACGGGGCGGCATGGCTCTTCGAGGGAGAGCGGGATGGGCGCTACCGGATGGTGAGCATCCACAGCCCGGACCCGAAAGGGCCCGCGCGTGCCATCCATGACCTGGGAGCGTTCCTGGTGGAGCTGTCTGGCATGTCCATGGACGACGACACGCTTTACTGAGCGGTCTTCAGCGCACGCTGGCCCAGAACGGTTTGAGCGCCTCGCGGCTCGTCGCCAGCGCCGCCCGCGCGTCCGCGTTCACGGTGCCGGAAGCGAAGCTGTCATCGCGCCCCGCCAGCACTTCGATGCACGCGTGCACGGAGTTCGACAGCCCCTCCAGCGAATAGCCACCCTCCAGCACCAGCGCCAGCTTCCCTCCGGAGACCTCCTCCGCCAGCTTGCGCACGGCGGTGCACATCGCCGCGAAGCCGCGCTCGGTGACGTCCATGCCGCCAATCGGATCCGCGCGGTGCGGGTCGAACCCCGCGGACACCAGCACCAGGTCCGGCCGGTACGCCTGCGCCACGGGGAGCAGCAGCTCCTCGAAGATCATCCCGTAGTCCGCGTCCGTGTTGCCGCCCGGCAGACCGCAGTTGACCGTGAAGCCCTGGCCCTCTCCGCGCCCCACCTCCGGCGCCGCGCCGCTGCCCGGGTAGTAGGGGAACTGGTGCACCGACTGGTAGAGCACGTCCCTGCGCCCCCAGAACGCCGCCTGCGTGCCGTTGCCGTGGTGCACGTCCCAGTCCAGCACCAGCACTCGCTCGGCTCCCAGCCGCCGCCCGGCCTCCGCCGCGATGGCGACGTTGTTGTAGAGGCAGAAGCCCATCGCCCGGTCCGGCTCCGCGTGGTGACCGGGCGGACGCACCAGCGCGAACGCGTTCTTCGCCGTCCCCGCCATCACCGCCTCCACGGCCTGCACCGCCGCGCCCGCCGCCAGCCTCGCCGCGTCGATGCTGTCCGGGGACACCGCCGTGTCCTCGTCGATGCGCTCGAAGCGGCCGCCCAGCTTCTCCAGCGCCTCCAGGTGCGCCGGGGTGTGCACCGCCAGGATCTCCGCGTCCGTGGCGGAGCGGGGATGGGTCATCACCGTGCCCGCGACGGGGTTTCTCGCCAGCATCTGGAGGATGCGCCGCAAGCGGGCGGGCGACTCGGGGTGTCCCTCGCCGGCGTCGTGCTGGAGGAAGAGCGGGTCGGTGAGCAGCAGCGTCGCGGTCATTCCCTGGACCTTACGCATCCTGTCTCCGGGAACCCAGCGTCCGTCCCTGGCAGGCGGGGAAGTCCGTTCCTTGCCCTGGACGGGCCACCCTCCCTACAGTGCGCGGGCCTTGCCACGTCGCCTCAAGAAACCCGGTCTCCGGGGCATCCTCCTGGGTTCGTTCGGCCTCGCGCTGGCCGTCATCCTCGGGACGCTCTACTTCGTCGTTCCCCGCCAGGTGGGCAACCACCTGAGGGAGCGCATGGCTTCGCGCGCCCAGAACAAGGCCAGGGAGGTAACGGCACTCGTCGAAAAGCAGGCGGACACCCAGCCGGTCCCCAACCTGGAAGGGCTCTACCTGCAGGACGACGACTTCAGCGTCGTGGCGGTGCTGGACGCCCAGGGCGTGCCCCGCGCCACCTCCCCGGCGACAGCGCCTGCGTGGTTCACCCAGGGACTGGAGAAGCGCCTCCAACAGCGCCCGCTCCCGTCGCTGGAGCAGGTGGAGTTCGAGAACGACAGCTGGGCGGTGACCAGACCGGTGACGCTCGCGGGCGGCGTGCCCGGTGAAGTCGTCGTGGTGGTGGACGGGGCCCGGCTGGAGGGAGTGCTCACGGCCCTGCGCCACACGGTGCTGCTGGCCTTCCTCGTGGGCCTGGTGCTCTTCCTCGTGGTGGCGTTCCTCATCTCGCGCGCGTTCATCCTCCACCCGCTGGACGCGATGATGTCCATGGCGAGCAAGCTGGCGGAGGCCGACCTCACCGGCCGCGCGGACGTGCGCAACAACAGGGACGAACTGGGCCAGCTGGCGGAGGCCCTCAACCGCATGGCCCAGTCCTGGCGCGACACGCTGGGCCGCGTGCGCGGCGTGTCCGACGTGGTGGCCGGCGTCATCGAGCAGATCCACCGCACCGGCACCACCGTGTCCTCCGGCGCGGGCACCGTGCAGTCGCGCGTGGAGGAGACGTCCTCCTCCATGGTGGAGATGATGGCCAGCTTGCGCGGCATCGCGGAGAACGTGGAGGTCCTCTACCAGAGCGCGGAGGAGAGCAGCTCCTCCATCATGGAGATGGCCGCCACCAACGACGAGGTGGCGGAGAACGTCCAGGCCATGGCCGCCAGCGTGGAGGAGACCACCAGCGCCATCGAGCAGATGACGTACTCCATCAAGGAGGTGGCCAAGAACATCGAGGACCTCTCCGCGTCCACGGAGGACACCTCCTCCGCCATCAGCCAGATGGACGCCGCCATCGGTCAGGTCGACGCCAACGCCAACGAGACGGCCCGCCTGTCCGAACAAGTTTTCGAGGACGCGCAGACGGGCGTGGAGGCCCTGCGCAAGACGCTCTCCGGCATCGACCGCATCAAGGACACCAGCCGCACCGCCGCGGGCGTCATCGACAGCCTGGGCCGGCGCATCAGCGAGATTGGCAACATCCTCAACGTCATCGACGACGTGGCGGAGCAGACGAACCTGCTGGCCCTCAACGCCGCCATCATCGCCGCGCAGGCCGGTGAGCACGGCAAGGGCTTCGCGGTGGTGGCGGAGGAGATCAAGGACCTGGCCGAGCGCACCGGCGCGTCCACCAAGGAGATCGCCGAGCTCATCCGCGGCGTGCAGGAGGAGAGCCGCAACGCCGTGGTGGTGATGAACCAGGGCGTCAAGAGCGTGGAGGAGGGCGTGCAGCTGGGCCGCGAGGCGGAAGGCGCCCTGCGGAAGATCAACGACAGCACCCAGAAGTCCACGCAGATGGTGAAGGCCATTGCCCGCGCCACCGTGGAGCAGGCGCGCGGCAGCAAGCAGGTGACGGCCGCCATCCACCGCATCTCCGCCACCGTGTCGATGATCTCCCAGGCCTCCAACGAGCAGGCCCGGGGCGGCGAGCAGATCATGAAGAGCGCGGAGCGGATGAAGACGCTCACCCAGCACGTGCAGCGCTCCAGCCAGGAGCAGGCGCACGGCAGCAAGCAGATCACCCGCTCCATCGAAAGCATCAACGAGATGGTCACCCACCTGAACCGCGCCCAGAAGGAGCAGACCAAGGGCAGCGAGCAGGTGCTCAAGGCCGTGGAGACCATCAAGGGCGTGTCCGAGCATCAGACGCGCTCGGTGCGCCAGTTGGAAGAGGCCATCGACAACCTCACGCGCCAGGCGGAGATCCTGCGCGCCGAGGTGCGCCGCTTCCGCGTCTGACGCACCAGCCGTTCCCCGTTGAAAGCCTCCATGCCCGAGTCGTCCGAGTCCGCCTCCTCCCGTCCCGTGTCCGAGCGCGCCGTGGTGCTGCTCATTGGCGCGGTGCAGTTCGTCAACATCCTCGACTTCGTGATGGTGATGCCGCTGGGCCCGGACTTCGCGAAGGGGCTGGGCATCGAGTCCTCGCACATCGGGACCATTGGCGGCAGCTACACCGCCGCCGCGAGCGTGGCGGGACTCCTGGGCGGCTACTTCCTGGACCGCTTCGACCGGCGCAAGGCGCTGGCCGTGTGCATGCTGGGGCTCGTCGCGGCCACCGCGGCGGGGGGATTCGCGGTGGGGCTGTCCACGCTGCTGCTGGCGCGGGTGTGCGCGGGGCTCTTCGGCGGGCCGGCGACGGCGCTGTCCCTGTCCATCATCGCGGACCTCATCCCGGTGGAGCGCCGGGGCCGGGCGCTGGGCGCGGTGATGGCGTCCTTCTCCGTGGCCTCCGTGCTGGGCGTGCCCCTGGCCTTGAAGGTCGCGGAGCTGGGCAGCTGGCGGACGCCCTTCTTCGTGGTGGCGGCGCTGGGGCTGGTGTTGGTGCTGGCCGCGCTCGGGCTCCTGCCGCCCGTGCGCGGGCACCTGCGACCCGGCGGCAGCGCGGCCCGGGCCCCGGGCGTGGCGGAGCTCCTGGGCAACACCGACGTGCAGCTGTCCTACCTGATGACGGCGCTGGTGATGATGAGCGGCTTCATCGTCATCCCCAACATCTCCGCCTACCTCCAGCAGAACCTGGCCTACCCGCGCGAGAACCTGTGGATCATCTATGCCGCGGGCGGCATCGTGAGCTTCTTCACGCTGCGGATGACGGGGCCGCTGGTGGACCGCTTCGGCTCCTACCGCATCGGCACGGTGGGCGTGGTGCTGGCGGCCCTCACCACGTACGTGGGCTTCATCCACTACCCCGCGTGGCTGCCCATCCCCTTGCTGTTCATGGTCTTCATGCTGGCCATGGGCGTGCGCAACGTGGCGTACAACACGCTCACCTCGCGCGTGCCGGAAAACCCGGTGCGCGCCCGCTTCATGTCGCTGCAGTCCGCGGCCCAGCACATGGCCTCCGCGCTGGGCGCCTTCCTGTCGTCACGCCTGCTGGTGGACCTGCCGGACGGCACGCTCGGCGGCATGGACACCATCGCCTGGGTGTCCATCGGGCTGGCGGTGGGGGTGCCCGTCATGTTGCGGGTGGTGGAGGGGCGGGTGCGCTCGCGCGAGCAGGCCCGGGCCCTGGCGGTGCCCCCGGCGCAGGGGATGGCCGCGCCGCTGTCACCGGAGGCCCATTCTCACGGCTGATGGGGCAATGTGCCCCAGGAGTTCCAGGGAGCCCGGCCGCCCGCCTCCTGGACACGAGGCCAGACGGACGCTGGATGGTCGCTGACGGTTGCGCGGGCCGCCTGTGGGCGCGATAACCCCTGGACGTTCCCTCCAAGGGGAAGACGACCCTCCATGTTCAACATCGGCGCAGGCGAAATGGTGTTCATCCTGGTGGCCGCGCTGATCGTGCTCGGCCCCCAGCGGCTGCCTGAGCTGGCGCGGGCCATCGGCAAGTTCATGCGCGAGTTCCGCCGGCAGACGGACGACGTGCGCAACGTGGTGGAGCGCGAGTTCTACTCCATGGACGAGGAGTTCAACCGCATGCCCCCGACGCGTCCGGGCACGCGCGTGCCGTCCCCTCCGCCGGAGCTCGCCCCGTCCTCCCTTCCGGGCGCCGCCCCCGCCAACGTGCTCGCCGAGCCCGCCCCCGCGCTCACCGCGACGGTGGACCCCGAGAACGTTCCCGCGCCCGCCGAGGCCGCCGAGGCCGCTGAGCCCGCCGCCGGCACGCAGGCCGCGGAGCAGACGGGTGCGGCGCCGGCGCAGGACGAGAACGGCCTTCCGCAACTCGCCCCCATCCCGGGCACGGTGGCGCGCAACGCGCCGAAACGGAGCTGAGCCCTGAATCGCCAAGGGGTTGACCTGTCGGATTTCCGGATGAGCCTGGCGGAGCACCTCACGGAGCTGCGCTCGCGGCTCGTGAAGTGTTCGCTCGCGGTGCTCGTGCTGGGCGCCGTGTCGCTCATCTTCGCCAAGCCCATCTTCGGCGTGTTGATGCGGCCGGTGCTGGACGCGCTGCCCCCGGAAGGGCGCTCGCTCGTCTACACATCCGGCATCGAAGAAATCAACGTGCTGATGAAGGTGGGCGTGTACTGCGGCATCTTCCTCACCACGCCCGTCATCCTCTGGCAGATCTGGGGCTTCGTGGCGCCGGGCCTCTACCCGGAGGAGCGCAAGTACGCGTCGCCCTTCGTGGTGCTGGGCTCCGTCGCGTTCATCGTGGGCTCGATGTTCTGCTACTTCCTGGTGCTGCCCTCCATGTTCAAGTTCCTCCTCAACGAGGAGGAGACGCTCGCCCTGGAGCAGCGCCTGGACACCGCGCGCATGGGCGGCGAGGACGCGCTGCGCTTCCTGCGCATTGGCGAAGTGGAGCGCGCCGGCCACGTGGCCAAGGAGACCAGCGTCGCGCTGACGGCCGCCGGTGAGGGCCAGGTGAAGGACCCGGAGGTGGCGTCCGCGAAGAGCGTGGAGCTCACCGCGCGCCTCAAGGGCCTGGGTGACCTGCTGGACGCCGCGGCGGACGGACTGGGCGTGCCCGCGCGCAGCGTGCTGCGCCAGGCGGTGGAGAAGCGCGTGGAGGCGGTGACGGCCTTCGGCAAGCAGGACTACGTCGCGTCGGAGGCCGCCATGGACCAGGCGGCAAGCCTGCTCGCGGGCGTGGCCCCCACGCGCGCCGAGGAGATGTCCGGCCTGTGGCGGCTGCAGAAGGAGCTGGCCAAGGGCCACGCGGAGGCGGAGGCCGCGCGCTGGACGCGGCCCATGCTGACCATGAACGAGCAGCTGTCGCTGGTGCTGCTGCTCATCCTCGCCTTCGGCGTCATCTTCGAGCTGCCACTGGTGATGGCGCTGTTGGGCATCGTCGGGGTGGTGAAGTCGGGCTTCCTCATCCGCTACCAGCGCCACGCGTTCGTGGTGTGCCTCATCGCGGCGGCGGTGCTGACGCCCACGGGTGACGTGGTGAACCTGTCGCTCATGGCTGGCCCCATGCTGCTCTGCTACGAACTGGGCGTGCTGGCGGTGTGGCTCATCGAGAAGCGCCGTGCGAAGGCGGAAGCCTCCACGGACATCACCCCGGCGGCGTAGACTCCCGCGCGCATGAAGAGCCCTGCCGCGCGCCTGATGATGGACCTGCGGTACCTGCGCGCGCTGTCGCGGAGGTTCCGCAGCACGTTGCTGCTCGCGGCGGTCATCTTCGGGGTGGGGCCAGCCCTGTACCACTGGCGCTACGTGGGGCCGGGCGGGGACCGCATCTCCTACGGAGAGGCGCTGCACCACGTCTACTTCCTGCTCTTCGGCCAGCCATCGCTGCCCTACGTGAGCGACTGGTTCGTGGAGACGCTCAACATCCTCATCCCGCCGGTCAGCATCGCGCTGGTGGTGGATGGCGTGGTGCGCTTCGCGTACCTCTTCTTCGCGCGGCACAAGAACGACAAGGAGTGGGTCACCGTGGTGTCCGAAACGATGAAGGGCCACGTCGTCGTGTGCGGCGCGGGACGCGTGGGCTACCGCGTGGTGACGCAGCTGCGGGAGATGGGCAAGGACGTCGTCGTGGTGGAGAAGCGCGAGGACGCGACGTTCGTGTCCGCGCTGCGCGACGAGAACATCCCGCTGCTCATCGACGACACGCGCAGTCCGCTGTGCCTGCCGCGCACGCACGTGAAGAAGGCATCCGCCATCGTCTGCGCCACGGACGACGACCTGGCGAACCTGAACATCGCGCTGGACGCGCGGCGGCTGAACCCCGGCATCCGCGTGGTCATCCGCCTGTTCGACGACGACCTGGGCGCGAAGGTGCGCGACACGTTCAAGGCAGAGGCCCTGTCCAGCTCCTCGCTGGCCGCGCCCGCCATGGCGCTGGCGGCGTTGGATCCGCGGCTCGTCCACTCGTTCCGCATCGGCAAGCACCTGATGGTGGTGTCGCTGTTCGTGGTGCGGGACGGACTGCCGGGGATGAACATCTCCCAGGTGCGCGACCGCTTCGGCGGGCTGGCCCTGTCGCTCATCCGGGGCGACGAGGAGACGCTGCACCCGAACGGTGACGTGGTCCTCCAGGTGGGGGATCAGATCACCGTCCAGGCGTCCTATCCGGAGTACTGCACCCTGCGCGCCTTCACCGGTGAGGCGGACGCGCCGGCGTACGCGGACCACGACAACTTCCTCATGCCGGGCTACCGCCCCACGGGGTGAGCCTCCTGCCGCGGCCTGCCAGGGTTTGACGTCCGTCGCGGTGGCGTCCTCCTCCGGGTCACCGCCACACGAGGCCCACAGCAGGGTTCCCGCGCACCTCAGGCCCGTCGGAAGATGTCGCATCGTTCCTCTCAGGCTGGGAAAACGAGATGAAGTTTCCAGGGGCGTCTATGTCGACAGGTCGGACTTCGGGTGGCGGATATCAGGCGGGGGTGCGGCGCTCCTTCGCGGTGGGCTCGGAGATGGCCTGGGCCGCTTGGGGCGAGGCGTCGGGACTGGTCCGCTGGGTGGGGGCCTGCGCCCATGCGCTGACGGAAGGCGAGCAGGTCGCGCTCGTGGACGGGACGCGCATCCAGGTGGTGCGTCAGGTTCCGCCCAAGCAGCTCCGCCTGCGCATGGAGCGTGACGAGTGGCCCCGGGCGCGCACCGTGCAGCTTCGCGTGTTGCCGTCGGTGCATGGCGTCACGGTGGCGCTGCACGCGGAGGGACTGCCGGACGCGGACGCTCGTGAAGAGCTGCTGGCTCGCTGGACGCGTGCGCTGGAGAGCTGGAACGCCTTCTCCGGAAGGACCGTGGAGGTGACCCGCGAAGGGGCTCCGAAGCGCGAGCCGGCGGGGAAGAAGGGCGCGAAGAAGCCTCCCGCGCTGGAGCAGGGCCTCGCGGAGCAGGGCGCGGCCTTGCTGAAGAAGCACGGGCCCGCGCGAGGCACGAAGAAGGCCGTGGCCGCGAAGCAGCCTCGGGCCGTGAAGAAGGCTCCGGTCGCGAAGAAGGTCGTGGCCGCGAAGAAGGCCGCGACGCCCTCGCGGGCCGGGCGCCGGAAGACCTCAGGGCGCACGAAGTAGGACGCATCGCGGCTGGTGACCGCTGTTGGCGAGCGGTGACTCCAGTCACCAGGGACGAGGCCCGGTCCGTTCCGCCGCGCCTCGCACGTTCCCAAGGACATCAGGCACTTGGCCTCAAGCAGGTGTCAGCCCATGGGTTGGCATGTCTCCTGCTGTAGGTGTTCCTCGTCAGCCGCACTCAAGCTCTCGAGGAAATCCCATGGCCATCGCGCCCGCTTCCGCCCGCTCCGCTTCCTTCCGCGTCCCCTCGCAGGACTTCGCTTCCCGTCCGGATGCCGTGTCTGGCGCCCGCGTGCAGGGCGGCTCCTGCCAGAAGCCGGGTTCGAACCTGGCGTCCCAGTTCCAGCAGGATGGCTTCAGCGCGGGCCCCGCGAAGGGCGCGCAGTGGAAGCAGTTCGCGGAGGGGCTCGAGGACGTGGTGAAGCAGCTGCAGCAGCTGGTCCAGCTGCTCCAGACCCAGATGGGCGGCGCCGCTGCCTCCGCGGACGGCGCGACCGGAGCCCAGGCCCCGTCGGGCGTGTCCAGCACGGGTGGCGCTCCCAGCGTCGACGGTGCGTCCAGCACGGGCGGTGCGCCTGGCGCGGGTGACTCGTTCCAGACCGGAGCCGCTCAGTCGGCCGGCTCCACTCAGTCGGCCAGCCCCGCGGGCGACGTCCCGAAGGGCGAAGTGGGCGATTGGATCAAGCAGGCCATGGACATCCTCAAGGCCAACGGCGTCCCGGTGGAGAAGATGAACCCGCAGGACATCGCGAAGATCATCCAGCACGAGTCCAGCGGTGACCCGAACGCCATCAACCTCTGGGACCAGAACGCCAAGGACGGCCACCCCTCCATCGGCCTGATGCAGACCATCCAGCCGACGTTCGACGCGTACAAGGTCCCGGGCCACGACAACATCCGCAACCCGGTGGACAACATCGTCGCGGCCGTTCGCTACTCGGTGGAGCGCTACGGCTCCGTGTCCAACACGCCGGGCATCCAGGCAATGAACAGCGGCAGCGGCTACGTGGGCTACTGAGCCTCACCGCCCCCGCAGGTTCTGGGCGATCTTCAGGATGTCCGCGAGGACGCCCGCCGCCGTGACAGGGCCGCCTGCACCCGCGCCCTGGACCAGCAGCGGGTAGTCCGCGTAGCGCTCCGTGGAGAAGGCCACGAAAGCCTCCGAGCCGCGCAGCCGCGTCGCCGGGTGCTCCTTCGGCACCGCCACCGGGCCCACCCGCAACACGGGCCCGTCCTTCGCCGCCGGGTCGATGCGCGCCAGGTAGCGCAGCACCTTTCCCTCCGCGCGCAGTCCCTCGATGCGCGAGGTGAACGTCCGGTCCAGCTTCTCCAGCCCCGTGAGGAAGCGCTCCACGTCCGCCTCCTCCAGGTACTCGCGCGGGACGAACGGCTCCACCTCCACGTCCTCCAGCGACAGGTTCAAGCCCTGCTCACGCGCGAGGATGAGCGCCTTGCGCGCGGCGTCCGTGCCCGCCAGGTCCTCGCGCGGGTGCGGCTCCGTGAAGCCCTTCTCGCGCGCCGTGCGCACCGACTTCGAAAGCGGCACGCCCTCCATCAGCTGCTGGCTCAAGTATCCGAGCGTCCCGGAGAACGAACCCTCCACGCCGTGCACCCTGTCCCCCGTGCGCACCAGGTCCTTCAGCGTCTGGATGACCGGCAGTCCCGCGCCCACCGTCGTCTCGTAGTGGTACGCGCGGTGGTTCAGGTGCGCCGTGCTCCGCAGCCGCTCCCAGACTTCGAGCGGCTGCGTCAGCGGCTTCTTGTTCGCCGCCACCACGTGGATGCCGCTGCGGAACGCCTCCAGGTACAGCTCCTCCATGCCCGATGCCGCCGTGCAGTCCACCAGCACCGGCACGGGCAATCGGCGCAGCGGCTCCAGCAGCGCGCGCACCACGGGCGGCGACGCACCCTTGGGCACGGCTTCGATGCGCTCGCGCCACTGCTTCAGCGGGATGCCCTCCGGCGAGAAGAGCACCCGCCGGCTGTCCGCGAGCCCTACCAAATTGAGCTGGATGCCGTGCTCCTGCGCCAGCGTCTCCTGCAGCGTGCGCAGCTGCTCCAGCAACTGGCTGCCCACCACGCCATGGCCCAGCACCAGCAGGCTCACCTCTTCATGCGAGAAGTGGAAGGCCGCGTGCACCGTGCGCACCGTCAGCGCCGTCTCCGCCCCGTCCACGATGAACGAGATGGAGCGAGCGCTCGCCGTCTGCGCGATGGCGCGCACGTTGACGCCCAGCGCGCCCAGCGGTTGGAACAGCCGTCCCGCCACGTTGGCGCCCTGGCCCATGGCCTCCGCCACCAGCGCCACCTGCGTCACCGGTGCGCGCACCTGCGGCGGCTGCAACGCGCCGCGCTCCAGCTCCGGTGCCAGCTCCCGTCGCAGCACCTCCTCCGCGCGGGCCGCGTGCGCCTGTCGCAGCACCACCGCCACCGAGCGCCCCGGCGACGACTGCGCCGCCATCCACGCGTCGATGCCCGCGGCCTCCAGCGCCTGCAACGCGCGAGGCCCCACCGGCCGCGCCGCTTCCTCCGTGCCTCCCTCCAGGCCCAGCAGCGCCAGGTCCTCCAGGGACACCACGCACGTGGGCACGGTGCCGTTGCCCGCGCCGGGCACGTCGATGAGCGTGCCGGGTTCGTCGGGCTGTTGCAGGTGGCGCACGCGCAGCGGGATGTCCGCGTCGCGCAGCGTGGACAGCGCGCGCGGGTGCAGCGTGGGCAGGCCCAGGTACACCAGCTCCAGCGCCTCCGTGTAGCTCAGGTGCGGCACCGGCCGCGCATCCGCCACGTGCAACGGATCCGCCGTCATTACCCCGGGCACGTCCGTCCACAGCGTCAGCGGCGTGCCCAGCAGCACGGACAGCACCGCCGCCGTCTCGTCCGCGCCCTCCACGCCCAGCGTCGTGGAGCGGCCATCCAGCGCCGTCCCCCGGCCGCCCGCGTGCAACGTCAGTCGTCCCTCCCACGAAGGCCGCAGCGTGGCCACTCGGGCGCGGGTGTGCTCGCGGTTCACTCGCGCCTGTCCGGGCTCACCCTCCGTCACCGTCCAGTCCGCCGCGTCCACCTCCAGTGACGGCACTCCGCGCGCACCCAGCAGCTTCGCCAGCAGCGCCGCCGTCAGCCGTTCGCCGGTGCCGCGCACCACGTCCTCCAGCGCGGGCCTCCGTTCACGCACCAGGCTGGCGCCATCCAACGCGCGGCGCGCGGGCTCCAGCAGTGACGCCAGCGTGCGCGTGCCGTCCGCCTCCACTGACGTGGAGCCCGGAGGCGCGCCCAGCCGGCGCTCGGCCTCCTCCAGCATCAACAAGCCGCGCGCGAGCAGACCATCCAGCTCCTGCCGGGCCAGCGTGGAGTTGCCCTTCAACGCGATGGACAGCGCGGACTCCAGCCCCGCCGCGAGCCATGGCGGTGACGACACGATGGCGGCGCGCGTGTTGCCCGCGTCGCGGCGCGACAGGTGCGTGGCCACGGACGCGAGTCCCTGGGCGGTGTCGAGCAGGAAGGGCGCGTAGCGGGTGATGCTCACAGGGGCGGTCATGAGGTCTTCCGGGCGCGGACGCCGGCAGTGGAGGAAAGGCGGGCGTCGCGGCCCACGCCCGGAGGCAGGGCCAGCGCGCGGACCAGCAGGGGCGCGAGCGCGTCCCATTCGATGAGGAAGCCGTCGTGACCGTGCACGCTGCACAGGGCCGCGTACTCGGCATGCAGTCCCTGCGCGCGCAGGCGGCGGGACAGGTTCTTCATGTGCTCGGGCGGAAAGAGCGCATCCCGGTCGATGCCGATGGTGAGCGTGCTCGCGCGGATGCGGTCCACGCCGGGCCCGCCGTTCGGCGTGGGCACGCGCGTGAGGTCGTGGTGATCCATGGCGCCCAGCAGCGCCAGGTAGGCCCGCGCGTCGAAGCGCGCCTCCAGCTTCGCGCCCTGGTATTCCAGATAGCTCTCCACCGGGTACAACGCTCGCGATGACCACGCCTGCGGACGCGGCTGGAGCGCCTCCAGTCCGGCCTCCGCGCGGTAGGTGAGCGTTGCCAACTGGCGCGCCAGCTCCAGGCCGCGACGGGGGGATTCGGGGTACTCGGGGTCCAGCAGGACGGCCTGCCGGGCCACGTGGTTCCAGCCGACCACCCACGCGGATGCGGCCTCCGCCGTCGCGATGGGCACCATGCGCTGGAAGCGCTCCGGCGCGAGCGCCGCCAGGCACAGCACCACCATTCCGCCCAGCGAACCGCCGGTGACGAGCGCCACCTCGTCCACGCCCAACGCGTCCAGCGCCGCGAGGATGGAGCGCGCCTGGTCCCACGGCGTGATGGTCGCGGGCAGGCTCCGCTCATCCAGGCGCAGGTCTCCCTTGGGCAGCACCGGCGCCGGGCCGAAGCGCGTGTCGTCGGTGCGCTGCGGGAAGCCCTCGTCCGCGGGGCCGGAGGTGCCGTAGCAGGAGCCCAGGTTGTTGAAGCACAACAGCCGCACGCGCGAAGGGTCCAACGGCCGGCCATGCCCGATGACGGGGGCCCACCAACCGCCTTCTCCTCCGGCGTTCATGTCCCCGGTGAGCGCGTGCACCAGCAGCACGGTGGGCACCGGGTCCGGCGTGCGGCGGGGACCGGTGCGGCGCGCGTCGGTGGCGGCGTCGCGCAGCTCGGAGGCGGTCCTCCTCACCACGCGCAGCCGGCCTTCGCGCGTCGCTTCATCGGAATGCACGCGGGCGCGGGACTGCAACCACGCGAGGTCCTCCGGGGGCCCCCACCACCAGCCGCGCACGAAGTGGGGCGCCACGCGGGCGCCGGCCTCCAGCGGCAGGTCCGGCAGCGATATGTCGAAGACGCGCGGGGTCTCCGCGCGCGGGGGGATTTCCTGGCCAGGCCTCACGGGTCGCATGGCGTCAGACCGCGCTCAGGGCCTGATCGAGATCGGCCACGATGTCGTCCAGGTGCTCGATGCCCACGGACAGGCGCACCAGGTCGTCGGTGACGCCCGTGCTGGCGCGCTCCGCCGGGGTGAGCTGTTCGTGCGTGGTGGACGCGGGGTGGATGATGAGCGAGCGCGTGTCGCCGATGTTCGCGAGCAGGCTCCACAGCTTCACGCCGTCAATCACCTTGCGCCCGGCGGACAGCCCGCCCTTCACGCCGAAGGTGACGAGCCCGCCGAAGCCGCCCTGGAGGTACTTCTTCGCGTTGAGGAACGAGGGGTCGTCCTCCAGGCCCGGGTAGCGCACCCACTCCACCTTCTTGTGCTGCTTGAGCCACCTGGCCACCGCGAGCGCGTTCTGCGAGTGGCGCTCCAGCCGCAGCCGCAGCGTCTCCAGGCCCAGGATGAACGCGTGCGCGTTGAAGGGGCTGAGCGCGGGGCCGAGGTCGCGCAGGCCCTCCAGGCGGGCCTTGAGGATGAAGGCCGCGGGTCCGAAGGCCTCGCGCAGACGTAGGCCGTGGTAGCCGGGGTTGGGCTCGGTCAGCTCCGGGAACCTACCGTTCTCCCAGGGGAAGTTGCCGCCGTCCACGATGACGCCGCCAATGGAGGTGCCGTGCCCGCCGATGTACTTCGTCGCGCTGTGCAGCACGATGTTCGCGCCGTGGCGCAGCGGGTTGAAGAGGGCAGGGGACAGCGCGGTGTTGTCCACGAAGAGGGGCAGGCCCGCTTCGCGCGCCACGGCGCCAATGGCGTCGAAGTCCGGCACGTCCAGGCGCGGGTTGCCCAGCGACTCCAGGTAGAGCGCCTTCGTCTTCGGGCCAATGGCCTGGCGGAACGCGTCCGCGTTGCTCGCGTCCACGAACTTCGTGGTGATGCCCAGGCGCGGGAGCGTCACCTTGAAGAGGTTGTACGTGCCGCCGTAGAGGCTGGCGCCGGAGACGATTTCATCCCCCGTCTTGAGGATGTTGAGGATGCCCAGCGTCTGCGCGGCCTGCCCGGACGCGACCGCGAGCGCGCCCACGCCACCTTCGAGCGCGGCGATGCGCTTCTCGAAGACGTCCGTCGTGGGGTTCGTGATGCGCGTGTAGATGTTGCCGAACTCCTTGAGGCCGAAGAGCGCGGCGGCGTGGTCCGCGTCGCGGAATCGGTAGCTCGTCGTCTGGTAGATGGGCACCGCGCGAGCGCCCGTGGTGGGGTCGGGCGAATAGCCAGCGTGCAGCGCGAGCGTGTCGGGGTGCAGCGGGCGTTCGTTGTTGGGCGTGCTCATGGCAAGGGACTCCTGTTCGCGTCGCTCCGGAAGGAACGCGCGTGCGTGAAGGCAGACGGGTGGTGGGGACGTCAGGGCACTGCGGGCGGCGGGGAGGGCTTCAGGACTCGGTGGGCGCTGCGACGCTCTTCGGCAGGGGTGCGAGAGCGGAGGCCCGGAACGACGAAGCCCACCGACCCTCGCGGGTGGGTGGGCTCCGGTTGGCTCGCCAGGGGCAGGCTGTGCGTCAGCCGGCCGCGGCGGGCTTGGGCCCACCCGGAACAGGCATCGAACACATGCACATGGCGGAGGTGACGAACATTCTGCGAGAAGAAGTAGACGCGATGGCGCGAGCTGTCAAGCCACCCTCCAGAACAGCACCGCATGTGTCGCGGACCCGTGACACCGATTCACTGCGTATTCCCAGAATGACGTCCTCCCGTCCTGTCCTCCTGTTGGCCTGTCTGTTCCTCGCCTCGTGCTCCAAGCCCGCGCCGCCCACATCCGTGAACATCCGAAAGAGCTTCCGCACGCAGTTGAAGGTGGAGCCCACGCAGCGCGCTCCCGCGCCCACGCCGCCGAAGGAACTCTTCGAGTTGGTGCGCTATCCCTCGCCGCTGGGCAGCAACGCCGCCTACGTCACGCCCGTGCGCGAGGGCGCGAAGCGGCCGGCGGTCGTGTGGATCCACGGCGGCATGGACTTTGGGATCGACGGCTTCGCGTGGGCGCCTTCGCCCAGGAGCAATGATCAGAGCGCGCGGGCGTTCCGTGAGGCGGGGCTGGTGTTGATGCTGCCGTCGCTGCGCGGGTCGGACGACAACCCGGGAGCGCGCGAATACTTCCTGGGCGAGGTGGATGACGTGGTCGCGGCCATCGAATTCGTGGCGCAGCGTCCGGACGTGGACCCCGCGCGCATCTACGTGGCGGGGCACAGCACGGGCGGCACGGTGGCGTTGATGGCGGCGGTGCTGTCACCGCGTCTGAAGGGAGCCTATGTGTTCGGTCCGGTTCACGACGTGACCGAATATGCGCCCTATGTGCCGTTGTTGGGACGGGCTCGAGGGACGGAGTTGTGGCTGCGAAATCCGGTGAGCTACGTGGAGCACCTGCGCGTGCCCACGCAGGTCATCGAGGGCGCGGACCACGGCAACATGGACGCGTTCGAACCGCTGCGCGTGGCGGCGAAGGGCGCGCCGTTGTCGTTCCTCGCGGTGCTCGGGGCCACGCACTTCAGCGTGCTCGCGCCCGTGACGGAGTTGCTGGCGAAGCGGCTCATGGAGGCGAAGGCGGATGCGCCCGCGGTGCGGCTCACGGACGCGGAGGTCCGCGAGGCTGTCGCCGCTGAGCAGGAGTAGTCAGCGAACGTGCGCGTTCGCGGAGTAGGGCGGCACGGGGCCCAGGAAGCTGGGCTGGGCCTTCACGCGCTCGAACCCTGCGGCCACGGACGGGGTGCCTTCAAGCCGCTCCCGCAGTGAGCGGTTACCCGCCGCGCAGCGGCTGTAAGTCATTGTCATTCCCACCCGGCCGGTCCTTCACCTCCGGTCCGGGGGGGTGAATCCTCTCAGTCCCGAGTCGGGAGGGGACATGACGATTCCGTTTGGGTTTATCGACCAGGGGGACGGCGCCAACCTGCGGACGCTCCCCGCGGAGATGAAGGGTTCCACCTGCCTGACTGTGGCGCCCCTGCCTCCGGGCACGCGGGTGTGCGTCATCCGGGACCATGCCCAGGCGCCTGGCTGGTCCTATGTCTCCACCGTGGTGGGGGGATACCTGTTGCAAGGCTATCTGCAGACCTTGCGCATCACGACCCAGCTTCCGGAGCCCGCCGCGACGCTCTATCAGGTTCGTCCAGGGGACCGCCTGGAGCCCATCGCCGCGCGCATCTACCGGCAGGCCATCCAGCCGGGGCGGGACCTGCGCTTCTACGAGAATGTCATTCATCACGTGAACGTGAAGAGTGGCCGCAAGGGGGTCCAACGCATCGACGGTGACGTGCGGCTGGTCGCGGGCGAGCGCATCTGGCTGGTGAGCATTGCCTTCGCCAACCAGCTCCAGGGACTCGTGTCGAGCGGCTCCATCACCCACGAGGCGATGGCCATGGCGCGCAAGGCTGCCCGGCACCTGGAGGACGTCATCACCTCCGTGAGGCAGGCGGACCAGTTCTTCGGAGAGGTCACCGGCCAGTACGGCAAGGCCATCCTGGACAACTGGCTGGAGATCTCCGCGATGGTGGTGGGCTTCATCGCCGCGGAGGCGCTGTCCACCTTCCTGGCGGCGACACCCACGGGCGTAGGACAGCTGGCGGCGGCGCTCATCCAACTGGGCCTGGCGGCGTTCGGAGCCCATGGCCTCATCGAGGCCGGAGGGGAGGCCCTGAAGCACGCGCAGCTGTGGCTCACCCAGGCCTGGGAGGCCAACGGCTCCGCGGAGAAGCTCAAGGAGGCCAGCAAGTCCTTCCTCCGGATGCTGGTGAGCATCGCGATGGCAGCGCTGGCGCTGATGGGCGTGAAGACCAATGCGGGACGTGGGCTCAAGCTGATGACGTCCGTGAGAATCACCCCACCCCGCATCTACATGATGGCGGCGGCGGGTCCCGGCGGTGCCTACGCAGGCGTCCCCGTGTTCCAGCCGGGCTCCATCACCGCCGCTCCGTCTGTCCCGCTGCCCTTCAATCCCTGGGGTTCCGGCACGCCGTTGCTGTCAAAGGCCGTCGAGGAGGGCGGGACGTCCAAGTCGGACTCCGAGCCCACCCTGACCGAGCGCACGCTCAGCGACGCCGAGTTGGAGAAGCTGCTGGAGAAGCTCCCCAACTGGGACAAGCTCAAGGACTTCGTCGGACGCCGCATCCCGCAGGAAGGGACGCCGGAGTTCGACGCGTTCAAGCGGGAACTCCAGGCCGCCGGATACCGCCTGGAGAAGTTGAGTTCGGACTCCCAGCCCTACCGGCTGCGCCGTCCGGACGGAAGGGCCCTGGGCGAAGAGTATGGGGCGCTCACGGTGACCCAGGATGGACTGGTGGTGCTCAAGGTTGGCAAGGGCACGCCCCGCCTGAGCATCTTCACCCGCTACCGGAAGAACTACCTGGACTGGGTGGAGAAGGCCCAGGGCCCGGCGGCGCGGGCGGCGGCGGAGGTCCGGCTCTCCGCGGGCCATCCCATGCATCACCTCATCCCCGATGAGATCGCCCAGACCCACCCGTTGATCCGCTCGGCCATGGAGCGGCTCAAGGGCTACACGATTGACCGCGGGTCGAACATCCTCGACATGCACCCCGGGCTCAACGTGGAAGGCCAGCTCATCCACTCGGGCAGCCATGCGCGCTACAGCAAGTTCGTGGAGACTCGGCTTGATGACGCCTTAAGGAAGCTGCGCACGAAGGGGCCGTCCTCCAGTTGGACGCCCAAGGTCATCGAGGATGCCATCCTCAAGATCGAGAACGAGCTTCGCCAGGCCATCCAATCCGGAAGCTTGAAGGAGCCGGTCATCAAGATGATCCAGGAGCAGCGCGGCGGTAGGGTGCTCATGGGGAAGAAGCTGGCCTTGCTGGAGTTGTCCTCCCACGAGGAGTCACACACCACATGATGTATGCATTGACGGCTGACACCTCCCACATCGAGGAGGAAGGTGTCTATGACGCCAGGCTGATCGAGTTCGACGGCTTCGAGAACGCGACGTTCTTCGAGCCCGGCATCGACTATCAGAGCCATCAGGGCGCGCCCGAGGTCATCGAGTTCGTCGGCAACCTGGAGAGCGCCGCCCGGCTTGACCACCTGTTCACCGCGCCCATGGGGTGGTTGCTGCTCTCCCGGCGCATGGTGCGCGTGCTCGATGCGGTGGGCCCGTTCCGCCACCGCCTCATCCCCACCGTCATCTATTCGGAACGCATCAGGCACCTCGTGCAAAGCGGGTACCCCCGGAGGCGAACCTGGCATTCAGTGACGGACCCGTCGCTGAAGAACGAGGACTTCGTCATCCTCCAGTTGCTGGATCGGGCCGATTGCCTCGACCGGGAGCGCACCCTCGTGAAGGGCGTGCCCTTCCACCAATGCGGCGAAGAGTTCCTGGGTCAGGAGGAAGCCGAGCCGCTCGTGCTCCGCCCTCCGCCAGGAGGTTTCCCTCCCGTGTTCTCCGTCCCCGAGTTGGTCTTTTACTGCTACACCGAGGAGGCACGGCAGGCGTGTGAGCAGGCGGGGTTGAAGGGCCTGTGGTGGCGCCCCCAACCGTGAGACCGTGACGGAGTTGCTGGCGAAGCGGCTCACGGACGCGGAGGTCCGAGAGGTCGTCGCCGCTGAGCAGGAGTCGTCCGCGTCAGCGCACGTGCGCGTTCGCGGAGTAGGGCGGCAAGGGGCCCAGGAAGCCGGGCTGGGCCTTCATGCGCTCCAGCCACGCACGCACGGACGAGTAGGGCGCCAGGTCCACGCCCGCCTCCGGCGCCAGGTGCGTGTACGCGAAGAGGCAGAGGTCCGCGACGGTGTAGCGCTCCTCCACCAGGAACGTGTGCCTGCCCAGGTGCCGCTCCATCGCGGCCAGCGCGCGCTCCCCGCCCTGCACGCGGCTCCGGAGGACGTCGGACTCCGGCGGCTGCCGGCCCGTGAGGAGCCAGAAGCGCGCGGTGCCCAGGTTCGGCTCTACGGTGTTCTGTTCGAAGAACATCCACTGGTGCACCTGCGCGCGAGCGAAGCGGTCCTCGGGCAGCAAGCGCGTGCCCTCCGCCAGGAACAACAGGATGGCGTTGGACTCCGCGAGGAATCGCCCCGGCTCCGGCTCCAGCACGGGGATGCGGCCGTCCGGGTTCTTCGCGTGGAAGTCCGCCGTGTGGCTCTCCCCCGCGAAGATGTCCACCGGCACCAACTCGTACGCGAGCCCCAACTGCTTCAGCAGCGTGCGGACCTTGTAGCCATTCGCGGAAGGCAGATAGTCGTAGAGGCGCATCCGGTCTCCATCAAGAGGATGCGCGCGATGCTATCGACCGGACTTCCCCGCGCACTCCGCTTCTTGCGATGGAATCACCGCGAGAAGCGGAGCAGGGGATGACGCCTACTGCGCGGTGGCCTCGTTCCACACTTCCGTGACGCGGCCCACCTGGTCGAACGGCTGCGCGCAGTGCGCCGCGCC
Source organism: Corallococcus sp. AB032C (assembly GCF_003668935.1). NCBI lineage: Bacteria > Pseudomonadati > Myxococcota > Myxococcia > Myxococcales > Myxococcaceae > Corallococcus > Corallococcus sp. AB032C. The sequence goes on from NZ_RAWP01000074.1 coordinate 32,856, forward strand.
CGCGATGACCTTGTCGTTCACTGGGAACCCGAGCCCGCCCAGGTACGCCTCCGCAGCCTGGATGTCCTGGAGGAGGTAATCCTGGTCGCCGTAGGTGAACCAGAACTTCGTGCCGCCGCGCAGCGCCGCGTTCGACGCGTCCCAATTCATGCTGCCCGACCACGGCTTCTCACCGCCGCAGCTCAGCGCGTAGATGCCCGGGTAGCGGTCGCCGTAGCGCGGCAGGAAGCTGGCAGTCAGCTGGATGGAGCCACCCGACGAGCCACCGAAGAGGATGGGCGCGTCCTGGATGTCCCAGCCCTTGCGCAGCGCCTCGATGAGCGACACCAGCTCCGCCGCGTTCTTGCCCTCCAGGTCGCGCGCCGACACCGGCGCCTCCGTGGTGCAGTCCGTGCGCTCCGGCACCGTCCACCACGCGCACTTGTTGGGCGCGAGCGCCGTCACGTAGAGCGTGTTGTGCCCGTACGTCCAACCGCCGTGCGTGAACAGTGAGCGAGGGCTGCCGCCATTGGTGCCGGTGTACGTGGCCGCGCCGTCACCGTGCAGGTAGATGGCCAGCCGCATGGGCGCGGGCGCGATGCCCTGCTTCGGCTCGATGTACTTCACCTCCGTCGCGCCCACCTGCGCCACGCAGTACGTCAGCGTGCCCGCGTCCGTGCTCACCGTGCCCGTCTTGCTGCACGCGAGCTTCCCGGCGCCGTGCGAGCTGCCCGGGCCCGCATCCGTGCCGGCATCCACGTCCGTGCCCGCATCCGTCCCCGCGTCCACGTCCGTCCCGGCGTCCGTGCCCGCATCCACGTCGGTGCCCGCGTCCGTGCCCGTGCCGGCATCCGTGCCCGCGTCGGCGGTGGGATTCGTGCCGGAGTCGGGAATGACTTCATCGGGGTCGTCGGAACACGCGGACAGACCCAGGGCGAGGACGGCGGCGAGGACGAAGCGGGACATGGTGACTCGAGGGCGGGGGAGGCGGCGCCTCTGTTCAGCAGCCAGTATACCGGGTATAAATTTCCAGCCGGGAAAGGAAATTCTTTCATGACTGGACGCGTGAACCTGCTGGCGCCGGAAGTCCGGGCGAATCCCTACCCCGTCTACGCGGAGCTGCGCCGCACCGCGCCGGTGTGTCAGGTGGAACCCGCTGGGCTGTGGGCCATCACCCGCTTCGAGGACGTGGCCGCGGCCTTCAAGAACCCGCAGGTGTTCTCCTCGGCTGGGGTGCGCACGACCACCGCGCCGCCGTGGCTGGGTCACAACCCCTTCTCCGAGTCGATGATCGTCATGGATCCGCCGCACCACATGCGGCTGCGCACGCTGGTGAGCCGCGCGTGGACGCCCGCGGCGGTGAACCGGCTGGAGCCGCGCATCCGGAGCTTCGCGCGGATACTCGCGGAACGGCTGACCTCCGAGCGCGAGGTGGACCTCGTGGACGCCTTCGCCATGCCGCTGCCCGCGAGCGTGATTGGCGAACTCTTCGCCTTGGATCCCACCATGACGGCCCGTTACAAGCGCTGGTCGGTGGACCTGTCCAGCGTGTCCGGCACGACGGAGAAGGACACCCACCGGCACGAGTCCATCAAGGCCACCGTGCGCGAGATGGAGGACTACCTGTCCGACGTCGTCGCGGAGCGCCGCCGCCACCCGCAGGACGACATGGTGTCGGACCTGGTGAAGACGCGCGTGGAGGGCGAGGCGCTCAGCGACGCGGAGCTGATGAGCTTCCTGTTCCTCCTGGTGGTGGCGGGGCTGGAGACCACCGTGCAGCTCGTCAGCCACTGCGTGCGCATGCTGATGGAGCATCCCCACCTGGTGGCCCGGCTGCGCGAGAACCCGGCGCAGGTGGGGCGCTTCGTGGAGGAGGTGCTGCGCTACGAGCCCTCCGTGCACGGCCTGGTGCGCGTCACCACGAAGGAGACGCAAGTCGCGGGCGTGGTGATTCCGGAGGGCGCGCGCGTGGCGCTGATGATCGGCTCCGCGTGCCGTGACGGCGAGCGCTTCAAGGACCCGGACACCTTCGACATGGACCGCGAGGGCGTGAACAACATGCCCTTCGGCCACGGCATCCACTTCTGCCTGGGCGCCCCGCTGGCCCGGCTGGAGGCGCGCGTGGGGCTGGAGGTGCTGCTGTCCCGCTTCACGCGCTTCACGCCCACGGGCGGCCCGGTGAAGTGGAACACCTCCCTCACCGTGCGCGGCCCGCTGAGCCTGCCCCTCATCCCGCACGCCTGAAGCGCGCGGGACGAAGCGCCTGCTTCACGCCTCGATGTCGAACGCGAGCGACACGCGCTCGCCCGGGGCCACGTGCAGCAGGCCCTCGCCGGTGGCCAGCGCCCCGGCGGCGGCCGTCCACGGCTCCACGCAGACGAAGTCCTTGCCCTGCAGCGTCCACACGACGAGCAGGCGGAACTCCTGGCTCCACGACAGCTTCACGGGGGACAGGCCCGGCCCGCGCTCCAGCACCGTGCCCGGCGCGGAGTGGTCGCGCAGGTGCATGTCCACCTCCTGCGCGGTGAGGTCCAGGCCGGTGAAGGGCACCTCGTGCTTCGCGCGGTTGTCCCACGCGTGCGTGGCGTCCGTCTCCACGCGCGCCTGCGCCTTGTTGCCCTGGGGCACGCGGAAGTACGGGTGGTAGCCCAGGTGCAGCGGCAGGGGCCGCGTGTCCCGGTTCTCCACGTCGAAGTCCACCGTGAGCCTGTGGCCCGCCAGCGAGAACGCCAGCTGCGCGTCGAAGGCCCACGGGTACTGGCGCAGCGTCTCCTCCGACGACGTCAGCCCCAGCACCAGCAGCGAGTCCTCCGCCTGGCGCACCGTCCACGGCAGCTTCCGGGCGAAGCCGTGCTGCGGCAGCATGTATGCCTTGCGGTCCGCCGGATACGTGTCCCCGGGCAGGGGACCGGCGATGGGGAAGAGCACGGGGATGCCCCCGCGCACGTTCTTCGTGAGGTCGGCGACGGTGCTCTCGTCCAGATAGAGCACGTCCTCGCCGTCCACCACCATGCGGGTGACGAGCGCGCCGCGCGTGGGGATGATCTCCACGCGGCAGCCGCCGTCCTCCAGCGCATACGTCTCCAGCCCCGCGATGCCCGGGAACGGTCCGCTCATGGAACTAGATGGCCCCTTCCTTCGGGTCGCTGTCCATGAACGGGTAGGGGACCTTCACCGGCGGCGCGAAGTTCTCCTTGATGGTGCGCGGGCTGGACCAACGGAACAGGTTGATCATCGACCCGGACTTGTCGTTGGTGCCCGAAGCCCGGCTGCCGCCGAACGGCTGCTGGCCCACCACCGCGCCCGTGGGCTTGTCGTTGATGTAGAAGTTGCCCGCCGCGTTGCGCAGGGCGCTCATCATGTGCTCGATGGCCTTGCGGTCGCGCGCGAAGATGGCGCCCGTCAGCGCGTAGCTCGCGGACTGGTCGCACTCCTTCAGCGTCTCCTCCAGCTTCGCGTCCGGGTAGACGTACAGGCCGACCAGCGGCGCGAAGATTTCCTCCGTCATGATGCGGTGGCGCGGGCTGTCGCACTGCACCAGCGTGGGCTGCACGAACCAGCCCTCGCTCTTGTCCGTGCCGCCGCCCGCGACGATGGTCGCGTCACCGCCGGACTTCGCCAGCTCGATGTACGAGGACACCTTCTTGAACGAGCGCTCGTCGATGACGGCGCCCATGAAGTTCCGGAAGTCCGCCACGTCGCCCATCTTGATTTCGCTGATGAGCGCCTGGAGGCGGGGCTTCAGCTTGGGCCACAGGGACTCCGGCACGTAGACGCGGCTGGCCGCGCTGCACTTCTGGCCCTGGTACTCGTAGCCGCCGCGCACGATGGCGACCGCGAGCGCCTCCAGGTCGTCCGCCGCGGACGGGTGCGCGAAGATGAAGTCCTTGCCGCCCGTCTCACCCACCAGCCGCGGGTACTGCTTGTAGCGGCCGATGTTCTCTCCCACCGTCTTCCACAGGTTGTTGAACGTGGGCGTGGAGCCGGTGAAGTGGATGCCGCCCAGGTGGGGGCTCGCCAGCACGGGGTTGCCCACCGTGGGGCCGTCGCCGGGCAGCATGTTGATGACGCCGTCGGGCAGGCCCGCCTCGCGCATCAGCTCCAGGCTGTACCAGGCGCTCAGGGCCTGCGTGGAGGACGGCTTCCACAGCACCACGTTGCCCATCAGCGCCGGCGACAGGCAGAGGTTCAGCGCGATGGAGGTGAAGTTGAACGGCGCGATGGCGAAGACGAACCCGTCCAGCGGCCGGTAGTCCGTCATGTTCCACATCTGCGGCGAGTTCTCCGGCTGGATGGCCAGGATCTGCTGCGCGAAGTGGACGTTGTAGCGAAGGAAGTCGATGAGCTCGCACGACGCGTCGATCTCCGCCTGGTGCGCCGTCTTCGACTGGCCCGCCATGGAGGACGCGTTGAGCAGCGGGCGGTAGCGCGTGGCGAGCAGCTCCGCGGCGCGCAGGAAGATGGCCGCGCGCGCGTGGAACGGCATCCGCGCCCAGTCCTCCTTCACGCTCATGGCGTTCTGGATGGCCTGCTCCACGTGGCCCGCGTCGGCCTCGTGCAGGGTGGCCAGCACGTGCTGGTGCCGGTGCGGCATGCGCACGGTGTCCGTCTTGCCGGACTTCACGTGCTTGCCACCGATGACGACGGGGATCTCGATGCGCTCCCCGCTCATGCTCTTGAGGGTGGACTGGAGCTCCGCGCGCTCCGGGGTGCCGGGGGCGTAGGAGAGGACAGGCTCGTTCTTGGGAGCCGGGACGCGGGGAGTGGCGTTGAGCACGCGAGAACCTCGGGACGAGAGGATGGAAAGTTCGGGCAAGGTATAGCCCTCCCCGTGTCCCAGGTCAGTGACAGAAGCGTGCGGCGTCCGCGCCGAGACAGAGGCCCCCGCGCGCGCCCGGCGTCCGTCCGGCTCAGCCCTCGCCCGCGGCCTTGGCCGTGGCGCCCCTCGCGCGCTGCAGCACGTCGTGCAGCTGCGCGATGAGGTACGGCGGCTTCACCGGCTTGACCAGGTACGCGTCAGGCTGGGGCTGCCCGGGCTCCAGGTCCGTGCGTGGCGGGTAGCCGCTGACGAACATCACCGGCAGGTGCGCCAGGGAGGGCTCCGCGCGCACGCGGCGGCACAGCTCGTAGCCGTCGATGCCCTCCATGTTCACGTCCGACAGGAGCACGTCCGGAGGCTGCGCCAGCGCGTGCGCGAGCCCCGTCTCTCCATCCGCGGCCACCGTGCAGTCGAACTCACCCGACAAGAGCAGCCTCAGCGTCTCTCGCATGGTCCAGGAGTTCTCCACGATGAGGACCTTGGGCTTCACGGTGCATCGACTCCTGGGGAGGCAACCACGGACGGCAAAGGGGGACGGCGCGCACAGCATCCCCCCGCCGTGCGCACCGGGCAAGAGGTCCCCCTCCACCCGTGAGAATTCCCGAAAGCCTCCACCTCACGGGTTTGCCGCCAACGCCGCTAACCCTCGGGCGGCGGATTCACGAGCCCCCGCCGGGAAACCTCGGAGTCCGGCTCCTCGTCGCCCCGCGCCTCGCGCTCGGGCACCTCTCGGTCCTGCCACTCCTCGCCGCGCTCCACCTCCGCCTCCCAGCGCGTCTCCTCCAGCGGGGCCGGGTTCTCGTCCTCGCGGGTCGCGGCCTGGGAGCGCTCGCGGGCCAACTCGGCGGCGCCGCGGTCCAGCGCGTCCTCCATCTGTCCCCGGTTGCGCGGTTGGAAGTTCTTGGAGCCCTTGTCCGAAGCCATGGTGTCACCTCCAACGGGAAGGTGGGCCGCACCGGAGCGACGGGGCAATGACGGCGCGCGCGGACGCCGCCTGCCTGGCCGTCCAGGTGCGGGAAGGGCGATGTGCGCCGTCCCGGCCGCGATCCACGAACACGTAGCGGCCATGGAGCCGCCCCGCTTCCATGCACGCATGCCGCTTCCCCTCCTCCCTCGGGCGACGGGCCCAGGGGTTCGAAGGAACGGTGTGCACGCGTGCGGGCGTGTCGTGGGAGCGGGTGGGGAAGTGGCTCCCCAGCAGGCGTCCGGGCGCGATTCCGTGTCTTCTTCCAGCGAGGCGGTGAAACAGAGAATGGCAGCAGAGCGTGCACCTGCTCGGATGTCCCGGAGGCGGTGTCACTGAAACGTGCTATTCCTCGCTACGTCTGGATTCTGGAATCCAGATCCTGGCCTCGAAACGGTCGGCCCTTTGGCTCGTGAGCGACGACGAGAAGACAACGGTATTGGATGAACGCACCCGCCCTCCGAGCACCTGGGGGGATCGGGCGCGTACGCCCATCACGTTGCCGGGCTCGGGCATCGGAGAGCGGCGCTCGCTGATTCCGGGCGTCGTCGTCACCGGGCGCTACCGCGTGGAGTCGCTGCTGGGCGAAGGCGGCATGGGCCGCATCTGGCTGGCGGACGACCTGCAGGAGCGCCGGCGCGTGGCGCTCAAGGAGATGCACGTCCCCGCGGAGCTGTCCGCGGCGAAGGTGGAGGAGCTGGTGCTGCTGTTCCGGCACGAGTTCTTCGCCATGAAGAAGCTCCAGCACCCGTCCACGCTCAAGGTCTTCGACTGGGGCATGACGGAGGCCGGCAACCGCTTCATCACCATGGAGGTGGTGGGCGGCAAGGACCTGAGCACGCTGGTGCGGGACGCGCCGCTGGACACGCGCACGCTGTATCGCGTGTTGATCCAGATGGCGCAGGTGCTGGCGTTCATCCACTCGCGCCTGTACGTGCACTGCGACATCAAGGCCAGCAACGTGCGCATCACCGAGTCCGGCGCGGTGAAGCTGATGGACTTCGGCGTGATGCACCAGTTGGGCACGCCCAGCCCCGGCAAGCTGAAGGGCACGCTGGAGTACCTGGCGCCGGAGTGGCAGCGCGGCGCGAGCATCGACGGGCGCGCGGACCTGTATTCGCTGGGCGTGATGGCCTGGTACCTGGCCACCCGCAAGCTGCCCTTCAAGCGCAACAGCCCCGCGGTGCTGCTGGCGGATCACCTGACGCGTCCGCCGCCGCGCCCCTCCACGCTCTGCCCGGTGGATCCGCAGCTGGAGGAGATCATCCTCCTCCTGATGGCGAAGGACCCGCGCGAGCGTTTCCAGGACGCGGGCGAGCTGCTGGAGGCGCTCTGCCACGCCAGCGGCGAGCCCGTCCCCGAGGAGCCGCTGTCCGCGCGCGCCAGCTACCTGCACGTGCCGGAGGTGGTGGGGCGCGAGGCGGAGCTGGAAGGGCTGATGAACGGCCTGGCGGAGGCGGACTGGGGCCAGTCGCGCGCGATGCTGGTGGGCGGCCCCGCGGGCGTGGGCAAGACGCGGCTGCTCCAGGAGTTCGAGCTCCAGGCGAAGCTGGCGGAGCTGCCCTTCGGCCGGGGCCAGTGCCGCGCGGAAGGGCTGTCCCCGCTGGCGCCGGTGGCGCAGGCCTTGCGCTGCCTGGTGCCGCAGACGCCCTCGGACTTGATGGAGCGGGTGAAGGCTCCGCTCGCGCGCCTCTTGTCGCCGGAGGTGCTGGAGGGCGACCAGGACGAGCAGCTGCCGCGCGACGGCTCCGCGGAGAAGGCCGCCTTCTTCGAGGCGCTGACGGAGTGGACCCACACGCTCGGCGGGCGGCAGTCCTTCGTGCTGTGCTTCGAGGACCTGCAGTGGGCGGACAGCGCGTCGCTGGAGGCGCTCAACGTCCTGATCCGCGCGCTGCACGGCACGCGCGGCGTGGTGGTGGGCACGTTCCGCTCGCAGGAGCTGTCGCGCCTGAGCCTCGCGTTCCAGACGGTGGACGAGAAGCTCACGTCCCGCATGGACCTGGAGCCCCTGTCCGCCGAGCACGTGGCCAAGCTGGTGGGGCTGGTGCTGCCGGGGCTGGACGTGCCGGAGGGCTTCGTGCAGCGGCTGCACGAGACGACCGGCGGCAACGCCTTCTTCGCCACGGAATGCCTGCGCATGCTGGTGGAGGCGGGCGCGCTCAAGCGCGTGGGCGGGCGCTGGGAGGCGGAAGAGGGGCTGGGCACGCGGAGGCTTCCCGCGAGCATCCAGGAGGCGGTGCTGGTGCGCCTGGCCAACGCGCCGCCGGAGCAGGTGTCGCTGTTGCGCAAGCTGGCGCCCGCGGGCCGGATGCTGGACCTGCCGCTGTTGCGCGCGCTGTCCGGCCTGCCGGAGGCGGAGCTGTTCGCCGTGCTGGACGGCATCGTGGAGCGGCAGTTCCTCCAGGACGTGGAGGGCCGGTACGTCTTCACGCACGACACCGTGCACCAGGCCGTCTACGACAGCACGCCGGAGGCGGAGCGCCGGACGTACCACGGCCAGGTGGCGCGGGTGCTCCAGGCGCTGCCCTCGGGGCGCTCGGGCGTGGTGCGCGCGGTGGGCTGGCACTTCGCTCGCTCGGACGCGCCCGCGGAGGCCATCCAGCCGCTGCTGGAGGCGGGCCAGGCAGCCATCGAGGCGGAGGCGCTGCTGGAGGCCACGCTGCTGCTGAAAGAAGCGGCGGGGCTTTTGGAGTCCGCGCCGGACTTCCCGGGCCGCTCGGAGCAGTTGCTGCGCACGTGGGTGTCGCTGGTGGAGGTGGGCTACTCCAGCGACCCGCCGACGTCGGTGGCGTACGCGGAGCGGCTCTTCGCGCACTGGGCGGCCACTGTGGACGTGGAGGCCGGACGGCGCGAGGCGCTCTCCCGGCTGGAGTCCGCCCGCGTGGCCACGCCCGCGGAGCGCGAGGAGTTGCTCATCCCGCTCTTCCGCGAGGTGTCGGCGGACGGGCGGATGGCGCCGGTGGACGTCTTCTGGAAGCGCTCGGAGCTGCAAATCCTCCAGGGCATGGCGCTGGCCATCCTGGGGCGCACGGATGAGTTGGAGGCGCTCATCGCGGGCGTGGCCGCCGAGCACCCGGAGGACTCTCCGTACCGGGCGGGGCTGTCCGTGGCGCGCTCGACGCTGTGCGCGTACACCGGCCACTGGGCGGGCGGGGTGGCCGAGCAGCGCAAGCAGGTGCAGCGGCTGCGCGAGTTCCGCGACGCGGTGGGGCGTCCGCCCCGGCGGCTGGCGTGGGCGCTGGGCATGGGCGGCTACCTGCTCAACGTGAACCTGGCCCTGCGCGGCGAGCCGCTGGACGAAGCGCTGCTGAAGGACGGGCTGCACCTGGCGGAGGCGCAGGGCTTCACCGACGTGCGCGCCTACCACCTCTTCGCGCAGGTGGCGCGCGCGGCCTTCACCGGCGACGGCGCCGCGTTCGCGTCCGCGCTCGCGCAGAAGACGGAGCTCGTCCGGCGGCTGGGCAGTCCGCGGTTGATGGAGCGCAACCTGGCCCTCTTCACGCCGCCGTACTACCTGGAGCGAGGCGAGCACGAGCTCGTCGCCGCGGTGGTGTCGCGCGGCGAGGCGCTCTCACTCGTGCTGCCCGAGGACCGCTGGCTGCGCGCGCACGTGCAGGTGTACCAGGCGTGCCGCGACGTGCTCTTCGAGGACGCGGCCGCCGCGCGCGAGTCGCTGCCCCGCGCCCTGGAGGCCGCTCAGAAGGGCGGCCTGCGCATGGAGACGCTGGTGCGCGTGTACCAGTCGCGCTTCGAGAGGGAACAGGGTCGGCTGCCCGCCGCGCTCGCCGCCGCCGAGGCCGCGCTGGAGCGCGCGCTGGACCCGCGCTTCGCCAACCCCTGGGACGAAATCCTGGCCCGCCGCGCCCTGGCGCCGCTGGTGTCCCAGGAGGAGGGGGACGCGCACCTGCGCCACGCGCGCCTGCTGGCGGAGTCCACCGGCAACGTGCTCCAGATGGGCCTCGTGTACATGCAGCACGCGGAGCGGCACGGCACGCCGGAAGAGGCGATGCGGGAGCTGGAGATCGCCGAGCGGGCCTTCGCCTCCGCCCGGGCCACGCACCTGCAACAGCTTGCCCAGTCGCTGCGCGGTCCGCTGTCGCGCCAGCACGAGGACGTGAAGCAGAGCGCCTGACGGCCGGGTCGTGCTTAGGATGGGCGCATGGCTTCCTCCCCCCTGCGCTTCTGCCTGGACTACCTGTCCCCGTACGCCTACCTCGCCTGGCTCCGCATGCCCGCCATCGCGGAGCGTCACGGCCGGGTGCTGGAGCCCGTGCCGGTGCTGCTCGCGGGGCTGCTCAACGCCGTGGGCTCCGTGGGCCCGGCGGAGATTCCCGCCAAGCGCGTCTACGTCTTCAAGCAGACGTTCCGCATCGCGCATGAGCAGGGCGCGCCCTTCACCCTGCCGCCCTCGCATCCGTTCAACCCGCTGCTGTCCCTGCGCGTGACGGCGGCGGTGGACGACGTGGCGGAGCGCACGCGGCTCACCACCGCGCTCTACTCGGCCGCGTGGGGGCAGGGCCGGGGCATCGAGACGCCGGAGCAGGTGGGCGCGGTGCTGACGGACGCGGGCTTCGACGCGCGGGCGCTGCTCGAGCGGGCCCAGCTGCCGGAGGTGAAGGACCGCCTGCGCAAGAACACGGAGGCCGCGCTCGCCCAGGGCGCCTTCGGCGTGCCGTCCGTGCTGGTGGACGACGAGATGTTCTGGGGCGTGGACTCGCTGGGCCACCTGGAGCGCTTCCTGGAGGGCCGCGACCCGCTCACCCCCGCGGACCTGGCGAAGTGGCAGCACCTGCCCGCCACCGCGGCCCGTCGCCAGGATGGAAAGCCCCGCCCGTGAACGTGCTCGGGCAGCTGGGGGTGGCCGTCGCCGGGCTGGTGCTGGCCGGCGTGCTCCTGTTCCTCAACTTCTGGCGCGCGCTGCTCTACCTCTTCCCCCACTCGGTCCGGGTGGAGCCGGAGGCCCCCGCGGACCAGATGGACCTGCCGGATTCCTTGAGCCCCCTGGCGGGCCAGCTCCAAGCGCTGGGCTTCACGCCGGTGGGCAGCCACGAGGAGAAGCCGCTCCTCCAGAAGGCCACCCGCTCCTACGACTGGGCGCACCCGGGCGAGCGCGTCTTCGCCACCCTGCACGAAGGGGGAGACCTGCTGCCCCGGCTCTACCTGCTCACCCCCCTGGCCTCCGGGGGCTTCGTGGTGACGGCCAGCTACCGCCGCCCCGCGTTGGACGTGCCCGGCTACCGCTCCGGGTCGCTGGAGGACGCCGCACCGGAGCGCCTGTTGCGCGCGCATGTGCGACGGCTCGAGGGGCTGGAAGCGGCGGGCCCGGAGGGCTTCACCTGGGAGGGGCGGGTCCAGGTGGCCAGGGCCTGGTACCAGGGCCTGGGGCGCAAGGAAATCCGCCGCCAGAACCTCCAGGGACTGTTGTGGACGGCCATCGCGCTTGCCATCGTCGCCAGCGCCTTCCTGGGACGGCGCGCGGGCTGACGGCCCCCTGGACGCTATTCCGCGTCACGTCGTGCGTGCACCGCGCGCCCCGGAAGAGTAGGGAGACGAGCACCATGAAGAGCGTGTCCAAGAACGAGGAAATCTACTTCCTGTCCGGCAAGCGCACCCCGTTCGGTACCTACGGCGGCAGCCTCAAGGACCTGAGCGCCACCGACCTGGCCGTGGAGTCCGCGAAGGCGGCCCTGGCCCAGGCGGGCGTCTCTCCGGAGCTCATCGAGCACGTGGTCTACGGCAACGTCGTCCAGACGAGCTCGGACGCCATCTACCTGCCGCGCCACGTGGGCCTGCGCACGGGCGTGCCGGTGCCGGTGCCCGCGCTGGGCGTCAACCGGCTGTGCGGCTCCGGCTTCCAGGCCTTCGTCACGGCCGCGGAGATGATGCTGACGGGCGGCGCGGAGGCCGTCCTCGCGGGCGGCACGGAGTCCATGAGCCAGGCGCCCCACGTCATCCGCGGCGCGCGCTGGGGCATCCCCCTGGGCAAGGGCGGCCTGGAGGACATGCTCTGGACGGCCCTGACGGACAGCTACACCGGCCAGCCCATGGCGCTCACCGCCGAGCAGCTGGCGGTGGACTACGGCCTCACGCAGGACGACGTGGACCAGTACGCCGTCCTCACCCAGAAGCGCTTCGCCGCGGCGCAGGAGGCGGGCCGGCTGGCGGATGAAATCGCGCCGGTGACGCTCAAGGGCAAGAAGGGCGACACGGTGGTTTCCAAGGACGAGCACAACCGTCCGGAGACCACGGTGGAGGGGCTGCGCAAGCTGCCCAAGGTGTTCAAGAAGGACGGCGTGGTGCACGCGGGCGCGGCCAGCGGTATCTGCGACGGCGCGGGCTCCATGGTCATGGCCACGCGCGGGTTCGTGGAGAAGCACGGCCTCAAGCCCGTGGCGCGGCTCGTCAACTGGGGCGTGTCCGGCTGCGACCCGAAAATCATGGGCATTGGCCCCGCGCCGGCCATCCGCAACCTGCTCAAGCGCGCGGACGCGAAGCTGTCGGACGTGGACCTCTTCGAGGTCAACGAGGCCTTCGCGCCCCAGTACCTGGCGGTGGAGAAGGAGCTGGGCCTGCCACGCGACGCCACCAACGTCAACGGCGGCGCCATCGCCGTGGGCCACCCGCTGGGCGCCTCCGGGGCCCGCATCACCATGACGCTGGCGTACGAGCTGAAGCGCCGGGGCGCCCGCTATGGTATCGGGTCCGCCTGCATCGGTGGCGGCCAGGGCATCGCGGTGCTGGTCGAGGCGCTCTAGGAGCGCACGTGGCGACGGGGTACGGGGCAGACGACATCCGGACGGGACGTGGTGAGATGAGCAACGAGGTGGACGCGAAGACGGCCCGCGAGCGGGCCAAGGCCATCGCCGAGCAGCGCCGTGCCGAGCGCCGCAACCGCAAGCGCCGCTGCGTGGTGTGCGGTGTGGAGGAGAGCGACAAGACGCCCCTGACGGCCCACCCGGAGGGCATCGGTCCCGCCTGCAAGGATGAAGTCACCTGTCAGGCCCGGCGCGCCGCCGCCGGTCGCTGAAAAGCCGGGGCCGTTCGCCCACGCCCCCCGCCGCACTGTCGGCGGGTGGACGGAGGGCGGGCCCCCCTCCCCGATGGACTCCCCGAGAGGGGAGGCGGCTCCCAGGCCGGATTGTCGGGCCCGTTTCTTGATGGCGCCCCCGACTCGGGGTAAACATTTGTAATCTCTGGTGACACGAGGGTGGAATGGCCGTTATCAGCTTCACGGGAGTCAAGGTGTTCTCCACCACGCTCGCGCGCGATCGCGAGAACATGGGTGAGAACATCACCAAGTGGCTGAAGGAGAACTCCGCCGTGGAGATCGTGGACAAGATCGTCACGCAGTCCTCGGACAAGGAGTTTCACTGTCTGACCATCACGCTCTTCTACCGCCACAAGGTCTAGCGGCCCGGCAGGTACAGCGAAGGCGTGGGATGCGAGGGCGCTTCTCCCTGGTGACACCAGGGTGGGGCGCCCTTCATCGTTTCTGGATTTGGGGTTGCGGACCGGGCGGGGTTCCACCACCTTTGGGCCTCTATGCGACCCATGCGGGGCTTCAATCGAGGCGGCGGCGGTTTCGGCGACATGTTCCCGAGCCTGGATTCGATGGCCGCCAAGCTTGCCATCGCGTTCGTGGGCATCTCCGCCCTGTTCCTGGCGACCTCACGCGGGCAGGGCGGGCTGCTGCTGCTCAACCCGGCGGACGTGATTCTGCGCTTCCGCGTCTGGGAGCTGGTCACCTACGCCTTCGTGGCCACCGGTGCGCTGGGCATCCTCTTCGGCGGCCTCATCATCTTCTCCATCGGTGGCTTCCTGGAGTCCACCTGGGGCGGCAAGCGGCTCTTGCTGGTCGCGGTGGGCATCCCGTTCGTCGCGGGCCTCATCACCACGGCGCTGGCCCTGGTGATGCCCATGAGCGTCTACGCGGGCGGCTCCGTGATGACGGCGGTGCTGTGGGTGGCGTACGGGCTCGTCATCGGCAAGGGGCAGACGAACTTCTGGGGCATCCCGCTGACGGGCAACTGGTTCGCGGCCATTGGCGCGGGCTTCACGGTGCTGAACATGCTGACCGCGGGCTCCTGGCGCGCGGTGGCGCCAGAGATTTTTGGCCTGGTGCTGGTGTTCGTGTACGTGCGCGGCGCGAGCCCCAAGCGGCTGATGCTCCAGTTGCAGCACTGGCGCCTGCAGCGGCAGCTGCGCGACCGCTCCAAGCACCTGCGCGTGGTCGACCGCAACCGCCCGTCGGACCGCGACCAGTTCCTCAACTGAGGGACTGAAGGACCAGGGGCCGCGCGCTCAGTGCGCGGCCTCCGGGTGGCCGTACTGCTTGAGCTTCCGGTAGAGCGTGGCCACGCCGATGTCCAACTGCTCCGCGGTGCGTGAGCGGTTGCCGCCGTTCTGCGCCAGCACCGCGAGGATGTATTCCTTCTCCATGTCCTCCAGCCGGCGCGGGTTGCCGGTGGGGACCAGGCTGGGCGGCGCGGCGCGCACCTCTTCTGGCAAATCGTCGCGCTCCACGCGCGGGCCTTCGCACAGCGCCACCGCGCGCTCGATGGCGTTGCCCAGCTCGCGCACGTTGCCCGGCCACGTGTAGCGCAGCAGTTGATCCGCCGAGTCCGGGGACAGGCCATTCACGCGGCGGCCCAGCCTCTCGCCGGTCTCCGCCAGCAGCAGCCGCGCCAGGGGGAGGATGTCCTCACGGCGTTCGCGCAGGGGCGGGATGCGCAGCTCGATGACGCGCAGACGGTAGAAGAGGTCCTGGCGGAAGCGGCCCAGGCGGACCTCCTCGGCCAGCTCGCGGTTGGTGGCCGCCACCACGCGCACGTCCACCTTGCGGCTGGTGTTCTCCCCCACGCGGCGCACCTCGCGCTCCTGGAGGGCGCGCAGGAGCTTGGCCTGCATGGCGGGAGGCACCTCGCCCACTTCATCCAGGAAGAGGGTGCCGCCGTGCGCCGCCTCGAAGAGGCCGGGCCGGTCGTGCGTGGCGCCGGTGAAGGAGCCCTTCGCGTGGCCGAACAGCTCGCTCTCCAGGAGGCTCTCCGTCACCGCGGCGCAGTTCACGGCGATGAAGGCCTTGTGCGAGCGGCCGGACTCGTCATGGATGAGCCGGGCGATTCTCTCCTTGCCCACGCCGCTCTCGCCCGTGACGAGCACCGTGGTGTCCACCTTGGCTGACCTGCGCGCCAGGTTGAGCACGCGCTGCATGGCCTCCGAGCGCGCCACCATGCCCGTGGGGTCTTCCGTCACGCCGGACACGCGTGCCAGCGACTGGCGCTTCGCGCGCAGCTTGCGCTCCGCCTGCCGCAGCGCCTCCGTCACCTGTCCGAGCACGCCCTCCATGCACTGCGTTTCATAGAAGCGCAGGAACTCCGTGCACTCGGTGCTCCACTCCGCCTCCGGGCGGCCCACGATGTGGCAGAACGCGTCGCCCTTGCCCACGCACTTGAGCTCCGCGCAGTAGATGGGCTTGCCGTTGCAGTAGCTCAGGTAGCCGGACGCGAAGCCGGTGAGGCTCCAGCACACGGGCTCCTCCGCCTGGCCCAGGTGGAGCAGGTGCTGCTCGGCCTCATAGGAGTCGCTCCACTGCGCTTCCGCGAAGGGCTCCGGACCGTCCTTGTCCGTGCGCTCGATGCGCTCCACGCGCACCTGGCCCATCAGCGTGTGAAGCCGGCCACCCGAGCGGCGCCACTCCGCTTCATCCGTCCACGGCACCGCGGTCTTCATCGCCTCCGCCGTGCGCCAGCCGTGCGCGTAGCCCAGCCGCGTGAAGATGCCGCGCGCGGCCGTCATCCCCAGCATCCCGATGAGCTCCTTGCGCAGGAGGCCCAGCGCCACCGGGTCCATCAACAGCGCCCGCTGCCCGGCGAAGCGGATGACTCCGCCCTTCGGCTCGAGCGCCAGGAGCTCCTTCAAGTCCAAACCTTCCAGACCCGCCACGACGTCTCTCCCAGGTGTTTCAGTCTGAGGTGCATCTCTATCAATCTGAGAGTCGTTTCACAGCGCTGGAATGAGATGTCGAGCAATTATCAGTGGTTGCCATGTCGGATGCGTTGGTCCTGGGGTTGCAGTACAAGCCGCCACGATGCCTACCGGGGTGGACAGACGCGAGGTGCTGCAGGGCGTGGCGGCCGCCGGGGTGGCGGGAGTGATGGGGCCTGGGCCCTCGGTCGTCCGGCAGGTGGCGCCGGCGCTGTTCGTCTCGCACGGCTCGCCCATGACGGCGCTGGACGCGGACGAGTATCCCCAGGCGCTCAAGCGCTTCGGTGACGGCGTGGGCGCGGTGAAGGCGCTGGTGGTGGTGTCCGCGCACTGGGAGACGGACGCGCGCGTGCACGTCACGGCGATGGCCGCTCCGCCGCTCGTCTACGACTTCTACGGCTTCCCGGAAGAGATGTACCGGCTGCGCTACGCACCGCCCGGCGCTCCTTCGCTGGCCGAGGACGTGGTGGCGCGATTGTCCTCCGCGGGTGTGCCCGCGGTGGCGGATGGCGAGCGCGGCTTGGATCACGGCGTCTGGGTGCCCTTGCGGCATGCGTTCCCGGAGGCGCGCGTGCCCGTGTTGCAGGTGGCGCTGCCGGCGGACGCGACGCCCGCGCAGGTGGCGCGCATGGGCGAGGCGCTGCGTCCTTTGCGTTCGGAGGGCGTGCTGCTCATGGGGAGCGGCGGGGTGGTGCACAACCTTCGCCGGGTGAATTTCAGAAACAAGCTGGCGTCCGCTGAACCATGGGCCGCCGAGTTCGACGCGTGGGTCGCCGGAAAACTTGCCGCACGTGACTTCCTTGGGCTTCAGTCATGGATGGATGCACCGAATGCGCGGGTTGCGCATCCATCTGCCGAGCATTGGTTGCCCATTTATTTCGTCCTCGGAGCTGCCCTCCCCGAGGACCGCATCACCCCGGTGTTCGAGGGCTTCCATCACGGAACCTTGTCCATGCGCAGCTTCGCGCTGCGCGCCTGAACCTCGCAGTCCGCAACCTCAAGGAGTCCACACCATGAAGATGTCGCTCAAGTCCGCCATCACGCTGCTCGCCGTCGCCGCCCCCTCGTTTGCCTTCGCGTCCGCGTGGGAGATCGACTCGTCGCACTCCGGCGCGCAGTTCGCCGTGAAGCACATGATGGTGTCCAACGTGCGTGGCACGTTCAGCAACGTGAAGGGCAACGTCAACCTGGATGACAAGGACATCACCAAGTCCACCATCGAGGCGACCATCGACGCGACCACCATCAACACCAACGAGCCCAAGCGCGACGAGCACCTGAAGAGCCCTGACTTCTTCGACACGGCGAAGTTCCCCACCATCACCTTCAAGTCCACGAAGGTGGCGAAGGCCGGCAAGGACAAGCTGAACGTCACGGGCGACCTGACGATGCACGGCGTGACCAAGCCCGTGACGCTGGCCGTGGAAGGCCCGACGGCGGAGACGAAGGACGCCTGGGGCAACGTGCGCCGCGGCGCCGTGGCGACCACGAAGATCAAGCGCAGCGACTTCGGCCTGACCTGGAACAAGGCGCTGGAGGCCGGCGGCGTGGCGGTGGGTGACGAGGTGACCATCACCCTGGACCTGGAGACCACGAAGAAGCCGGACGCGGCGGCGGCCCCGTCGGCCACGGACAAGAAGTAGTCTTCGTCCCAGTCTTGAAATGAAGAGAGGGGCCTCGGGTGACCGGGGCCCCTCTTTTTTGTGCGCGGTGGGGGCGGGCCGTGCCGCCCCCGGGAGTGACGCTCAGCCCTCGGCGACGGCCTGCACACTGGCGCGGTAGATGAAGATGCGCGCGGTGTTGGTGCGGGTGTCGGCGGGGATGACGAAGAAGCCCGGGGTGGGGCCCTTGAAGTCCTGGGAGAAGCCGGCCACCTGGCGGCCGTCGTTGAAGGTGACGCGGATCTTCGAGCCCTCCGCCTGCGGCTGACGCGCGCCCGCGGCGAGCATGAAGAAGATGGCCTTCACGCGCTTGCCGGGGATGCGCTCCGGGGCGAAGCCGCTCTGCTGCTCCAGGGAGATGGTGTCCTCCAGGAGGTCCGCGTCGCGGATGGTGCCGCGCTTCACCTGTCCTTCGACGGTGTGGATGATGACGCGGTGTTCGCCTTCCACGAAGGAGTTGGCGGCGGACGTGAAGCCGGCTACCGGCACTTCGAAGAGCGAGTCGTCCGCGGGGCGCAGGTGGTTGATGGCCACGGCCGCGGCCATGGCCGGCGCCGAGGGGGCCACGGGCACGGGGCTCCGGAGTGTCGGGCTCGCGGGGGCGGCGGGCGTCAGCCGGGCCACGGGCAGGGAG
>NZ_RAWP01000075.1:0-50593 GCF_003668935.1 Corallococcus sp. AB032C
GGTGGGGGTGGGGGAGATCGCTCGGAGGAAGGGGAGGTCTCGGATCCCAAGCCGGACGTCTGTGAAAGCGGTGGCGACACGGTCGCGGCCTCCGGTGTCTCCGCGATGTCCGCGCCTCGCGTGAACCTGAAGGACTTCACCACTCGCTTTACCGTGGCGGATGTGGGCATCCATGGAGAGCAGGGTGGCCTGAACTTCGTCCGCAAGTACGTCTCCACCGACAACTTCTGGTCCTACCAGTCGATGTTGGGCAACAGCGCGGAGCCGTTCGTCGCGAAGCCCTTTGGCTCCAGCCCGACCCGCCAGAGCTCCATGCGCTGGTGGCACACCCTCTACAGCTTCGTCCATGTCCAGGGGAGTGTTCCGGGGGTCAGCACCTGGGCCGTTCGCGATACGGAGGGCGAAGTCATCGAGTTCTCCGCCTGCCTGATCACCGGCTCCGGATGTTACGCCACGCTCCGCACCAACAGCCGCTGGTCCAATGCCAGCCTCTTCTGGGCCTCCAACGGTACCTTCATCCTCACCAAACCGGGGGAAGGCCGTTTCATCTATGGCCACAGGTGGACGGCGACGGCCGGTGGCCTGGTGCGTCGCTTCTTCCTGACTCGAATCGAGGAAGATCGCCTGACGGGAACTCCGCGCGTCCGTCTCACGCTGACATACGCGACACCCCCTCCATTCAATCAGAACGGCCAGATGGTCGCCTGCCCGGGTGGGAGCGCCCTGAACAATGGCGTCCCGTTCCTCTCCACTGTCACGACAGAGGAGGGCGGTCGGCTGCGCCTGTCCTATCGGGCCATCAATACCGCCCCGGGAGTCACTCCGGGAGCGGAGTGCGTCCTGGATACGCTGTACCTGCGCAACAACGCCAACTCCTCCGATACCTCTGAGACAGCGGTCGCGGTCTACCACTATGCCTTGACCTCGGGTCTCAGCGTCGAAAGGCCCGGCCTCCTCGCCGGGGTCGACTATCCGGAGACCGGGGACAACGTCGCCTACGAGGACACGACCGCGACCACCGCCACCTCCACGGCCTGGAAGGTCTCGGTCAATCAGTTGGCCCTGACGGGGCACCAGTATCAGTCCGGCAAGGTGGCGTCGGTCAGCACGGGCACGACCACCAGCATGGCCATGAGTGCGGGGTCCGGCGACTGTGATGGTCCGGCCGCCATGGGAGGAGGACCCACCTGTGTCCCTCCCTCAGCGGAACCCATGACCGCGACCTCAGGAGACTCCGCCGGCACGTCGGTTCAATATCGCCGCAAGTTCTTCACCCGCGGCACAGCTTACGCGCCCTACGCCATCCTGGACGGCGTCCAGGACGCGTGCCTGTCGGGCAACTGCATGAGTTTCGCGGCCGGAGACATCAACTTTGCCTACGCGACTCCGGCGGATGGCACGCTCTACCTGAGCTCTGTCTGGAACAAGCTCGGGCGCTACGACGTCACCCAGATGACCTTTGCTCCGGCGGGCACGAGCTCTGTTCCCGGGACGGTCAGCCCGGTGGCGCAGGTGTCTCGGAGTTACGGTGCTCAGAGCGCCAACGGCACGGGTGGCGTCACGGGTGGAACGACGACCCAGGTGTTCGCCAGCATCCCTTCAGGAGCAATCCCGCACCCCTGGAATCCGGTGGAGACCTCCTCCGACTCCAGGCCGTCCGTATTGCAGCCGAATGGCCAGGTCGTCACGCGGACCACCTACGACACGGCGACGCGGTTCGAGAAGTCCGTGATCCGCTCCGGCTTCACCCAGACCTTCAACGAGTCCACGGGCACGTGGTCAAGCCCCGTGGCCCGCCATGTCGGCATCTTCTATTACAACCACCTCAAGTGCTCTGGAGAGTCCGACACCGGAGGAACGGTGCTGAAGGAGGTCCGGGGGCCTTGCCTCGTGAGCGGCCCGGAAGCCACGGGCTGCACGGGTTCTGACTACCCCCTCACCCAGTACCGCTACTACGGGCCGCCCTCCGTGGAGCGCAGCAACAACGCGGGACGCCTCTGGAAGATGTCGCGTTACACCTCTCATCAGGGTGACTCCAACACCTGTTCCTCGTCACCGCTCACGACCGAATACCGGAATTACGACGCACGCGGCGTCGCGACCACGGTCGTCACCCCTCAAGGCGGCATCATGTCGATGACGTACCAGGGTGGACGCCTCGTGAGCGCAACGGGCGAGGGGCTGTCGACGACGCTGCGCTACGACGGAGCACAGGTGCGCGCGGTACAGCAGTCTGACGGAGTCTGGACGGTCTACTGCTATCGGACCGGAACGACGGGTGCGGGATGCCAGGGCGGACAGAAGACCACCCAGCTCCAGTGGGTGGCCGTGGCCGATGATGAGTTGGGAGTGGACTGGAGCGAAAAGTCGGTCAAGACCTACTGGCCCAATGGTGCGTTGAAGACCGAGGAGCGGCGTTCCCGCATCAATGGCGTCGAGGAACTCCGGACCCGGACAACGCATCATCCGGATCCCCAATCGCGCCCCACCTACGCTCGGCAGGGCGAGGGAACGGGTAGCTTCACCGCCATCAGCGGCTTCGACCTCAATAACAACCTGGTCGCGGCCGGCCGGCCCTTCAATGCCGCCCCCGACTTCTGCCGCAATCCGGATACGACCCTCTCCGCGCTCTGCACGCAGATGGGGTACGACTCGGCGGACCGCCTCAACCGCGTCTCGGAGTATCTGAGCGGCGGGGTCGAACAGCACACCACGATTGCCTACGATGCCCAGGGCAACGTGAACGCCGTTCGTGCGGGCTGTGCCAGCGCGGCCGCGGGTTGTGGACTGCTGGCTTCGTACCAGTACGACGACTTCGGAAACCTTGTTCAGACCCAGCTTCCGCATGCCACCGGACCGGTGCGCCAGGCGTTCGATGCGCGCGGCAACTTGCTCGTGAAGCAGACGGAGGCCATGCGGTTGGCGAACGAGTGGCTGGAGTACGGCTACGACATCTTGAACCGGCCTCTGAGCGCGAAGCGCAGGAGCAGCGGCACCACGCCTGTCAGTGAGACGCTCTACCAGTTCGGCTATGACTCGGACGGGACGGTGCCGTCGAGCTGTGGCAGCAACGTGATGCACTCCGAGGGCGGGTTGCGGTACCGCGACGATTCCCTGGGCCGCACCTGGTTCCGCTACGACTTGCTGGGTCGGGTGGAGTCGGAGCTGCGGCAGCGACAGGGCGACTCGGGATGCACGCCGGAGCTGGAGACGCGGTACTCGTACGACGGCCTTGGCCGGTTGTCGGACGTCCAGTACCCGTACGGGCGCACGGTCACCTATATCTATGGCACGCATGCGAATGCGCATCGTGTCTCCGCCGTCGACGTGACCCTGTTCACGACCTCCGGTCCGGAAACCCAACGGCTGGTGAGCAAGGTGGCCTGGGAGCCGTTCGGCGGTCTGCGGGGCTACCAGATCAACCCGTTGCCCGCTCAATCACGCCCGGTGGCCGTGGAGTACGCACTGGGGGATGATGGAACGCAGGCCCCGGCCAATTGCGCGGTGGCCTTCCCGTCCGCCGCGAATTCGGATCTGACGGGGCGGCCGCGCTCGTTGCGCGTGTACCGGGATGACTTCACTCCGGGCAGCACGTTCAACAATGGCGGCATCTACAAGCGCACCTATACGTGGAACGCGGATCAGGTCGCACGGACGGATACGTGCCTTCTGGGGGCGACGACGCCCAGGACGGAGCTGTATGCCTATGATCGGACCCTGCGGCTGACGTCTGCGTCCCGGCCCACGGGCAACCGGGATGCGACCGGTGGCGCCTTTGAACAGCAGACGTTTGAGTACGATCGCCGTGGCAACCGGTCTCAATCTACTCACTTCAGCAGCACGCCAGCTCACACGCTTGGGTATGAGACTGGGGTTCGTGCGGACCTGTTGCAGTCCGTGACGCCTCCGTACCCGCAGTACTACGGGCAGTCGAAAGTGGTTAACTTCACCTACGACGCGGATGGTCGCGTCGCGAGCAAGGAGTTGGGCCACTACACGTCGGGGCAGCCCGCGAACCTGATGGAGTTCCGCTACGCGCCCTTCAACGCGTCGGAAGGGCAGGGCTCGGCGCGAGAATCCGTCTTCCGTGCCGTTCGGGTCAACGGCATGACGTACAACTATTTCTACGATGCCCTGGGCCGCAGACGCGCCAAGGTCAACCCATTCAACCGGCGGGATGAATTCTTCCATGGCACTGGCAACCAACTGCTGGTGGACCAGGGGTGGAATGAACTCGTCCCGCAGACCCAGGATAACTTCCGCGTGGTGGATGATTACGTCTGGCTCGGAGGACGTCCGTTGATGCTCTTCCGGGGCAGGCTGAACGCGACGCAGAACGTCCGGGAACCGGATTCGACCGCGGATTGCCGACGTGACGGTGAAGCCGCAGCGTGCGGCGTCTATTTCCCCGTGACGGACATCGTGGGCAAGCCGGTTCTGATGTTGAACGGTGACGGGCTGGTAGCGGGCGCGGCGGATTACCAACCCTTTGGCCACGTCAATCGGCTCACTACCGCGGACAGTACCGCGATCCCCTACTCAGATGACGACGGAGAGATCTTCACTGGTTTCCAGCAGACTGCGGAGAACAGCAGCGTCCATGTTCGTGCGCGGGCTCGGTTCCTGTTCATCGACATCCATGATGGGCAAGACGAAGTGACGGTCTTCAGGAATGACCCCTTGGATCCTCAGGAGGTGACCTATCTGGACCCGGAGATGAACCAGGTGATCACCCCCTGGTTCTCGTTGCCCGCCGATGGGATAGGCGTGGGTATCAGCGCGGGCCCACCCGACAGCTCCGGACCGAACACGTCCACCGGAGCGGCGATGGAGGGCTTCGACTACCAGCGCTACCAGACGGGCGCACAGCCCTTCTGGACGCCCCTGCGCTTCCCGGGGCACTACTACGACGCGGAGACGGACCTCTTCGAGAACTGGAACCGCTACTACGACCCGAGCGTGGGGCGGTACCTGCAGCCGGAGCCGTTGCTCGCGATGGGGCCGGCTGTGCTGCCGGCGTACGCATACGCGGTGAACAATCCGGTCAATGTGACCGACCCGACCGGAAAGGACCCGATCTTCAACATCCAGAACTTCGTGGGTCTTGTGTATGGGGTTGGATACGGTGCTTTTAATGGTGCGAACGTCAGCCTCCAGTTTTCGCCAACGGTTGGCCCATACATTCAAGTGCTGAATCACCCAGTCCAGGCGCAGAGGGGTTACGACACCACGTTTGGGCGGGTTATCTGCTATAGAAACACGGACCTTAGCAATCGCCCCCACGAAGAGGCGCATGTCCTGCAGTCGGATGTCCTGGGGAACGAATACTTTCCACTGCATTTGATGTTCCAGGGACTTTCGCAGGTCTTCACTGGAACGCACCACAAGCTGAATCCTCTTGAGTGGGGACCGAGACAGAACCCGCCGAGCCCCTGGCCGACGCAGATGCCCAAGTGAACATGAAGCCTTCGTTATTCCTCATTCTCGTAGTTGCTGCTTCGGCCTTGTGGGCGTGCTCATGGCTGCCCGGCACGAAGGCCGAACCATCGGTGGAACGGTCGGCGCGCCTCAAGTCGGCGGTGACGGAGTCATGCATCAATGAGGGACTGCATCGACTCCGATTGCGGAGCACCGGCAAACTGGACAATCAGCTGTTTGTGGTTGCGGAGCCTGATGGGCCCTCAATGGCTCATCAGGTTCCTGTGAGGATTCAGCATCACAAGGTTCTTGGGCCCGCCTTCTTCCTGGTCGTCGTAACGACCCTGCCACGTGGCCGCGTGGGTGAGGCGGATTACCGGCAGGCGGAAGAGTGGACTGGAGAGGTCCTTCAGGGCGTTCTCGACGCGTGCAAGGCATCAGGCCCGGTGAGGTGCGTTCGTTGCCAGCATGAGGCGTGCGACGTGCCGTGCACTCCTGGCTGAACCGGAAGTCAGATGTTGAAGGTCGTGAGCGAGACCCTGGAGCCGCGTACAGCGACTCCAGGGTCTCCCTGCTTTGAGGTCGGACCCCGCGCATCCTGGCGCGGTGTGGTTCCCCGGGGCAGGCACGGCGCACCGCATCAACCGGTTTACGCCGCGCAACGCGTTCTCGGCTGCTTGCAAATGGGTAAAGGGGGCTGGTATTTCTTCGTCAATCGAACGAACTCGCATGTTCGCGGTGGGCGGGGACGCAGGGCGGCTCCAGATGGCAGGGGCCCCGGCGGCGGGAGACGGCGGTTTCTCCTCTGGCGTAGGGCTGCATGGGTAACGCGACGCGGCATGCGGGCGGCGGATTCCAGCAGGTTTTGATTTCTTCGCCGTAAGAACGAAGTCATCCCAGCAAGACAACCCGGAGGGGATTCATGCTTCGCAACAAGCGGTTCGCGTGGACGTTGACGGCTGTCGGAGTTTTCGCGCTCGCGGGGCTCGTGGGGGCCTGTGATCCCGAGGACGACCCCACGCCTGGCACCCAGAACGACGCCGGTACCAAGACTGACGCGGGCACCAACACCGACGCGGGCACCAACACCGACGCGGGCACCAACACCGACGCGGGTACCAACACCGACGCCGGGACGACCACCGACGCGGGCACCACCACCGACGCGGGCACGGAGACGGATGCGGGCACCGACGCGGGCACCCAGACGACGCTGCCCCTGGCGGTGGACGGCACCTGGCAGTCCAGCGGCTACATGGGTGACGGCTCGGAGGACGGCCTGAAGGACGAGCCCGTCTGCGCCACGCCCCGCCCGGGCACGGGCCTGGGGACGTGCCACAAGTTCACCTACACGAAGAAGAGCCAGGGCTGGGCGGGCGTCTTCTGGCAGTACCCGCAGGACAACTGGGGCAAGACCAACACGCCGGGCTTCCTGGTTCCGGACGGCGCGAAGGCCGTGACCTTCTATGCCTGGAGCGACAAGGGCGGAGAGACCGTCGACTTCTTCGTCGGCTACGGCCCTGACTCCCAGGACGGCTTCGAGAAGAAGCTCAACCCCGCCGCCGTGCTGACCAACGCGCCGGTGAAGTACACGCTCGACATCAGCAAGATCCGCTACGCCGACGTAGCGGCGGGCTTCGGATGGTCCGCGGGAGGCCACGAAGAGCCGTTCGTGTTCTACATCGACGACATCCAGTGGCAGTGACTCCCATCTGAGCGCCCTGTGCGCCCAACCAGGAACGTGAGCGGACGATGAAAGCGGGAACGGCGGTGTTGACGGTCGATGCGGCGGGCATGCGTGCGCAGAACAGCGGCCTGCTGCTCAACATGATCTGGCGCGAGCGTCAGATCTCCCGGGCGGAGATCGCCCGGCGCACGGAGCTCAGCCCGTCGACCGTCTCCGCCATCGTCGCGGACCTGGAGCACGCGGGCCTGGTGCGCAGCATTGGCGCCGGGGTCTCCCGCGGGGGCCGCCGTCCCACCCTCATCGGCTTCTGCGACGAAGCCTTCAGCCTGGTGGGCGTCGAACTGGGCGCCAGCCACGTCACCGTCGTCCTCACGGACCTCCGCGGCCGCGTGCGCACGCAGAGCAAGGCGAGCCACGCGGTGCGCGGCGATCCGGAAGGGTCGCTGCAGAAGGCGAAGGAGCTGGTCCAGGAGTGCCTGGAGGCCGAGCGCGTCCCGCGCCGCTCCGTCGTCGGCATGGGGGTGGCCGTGCCCAGCCCCGTGCACCCGGCCGCTCCCGGCAAGATGTCCCCCCTCATCCTCCCCGCGTGGAAGCACGTGGACGTGAAGGAGTGGTTCGAGACCACCTTCGACATGCCGGTGTTCGTGGACAACGACGCGAACCTCGGCGCGCTGTCGGAGTGCTTCTGGGGCGCGGGCTCCGGCGGCGAGGACCTCACGTACATCAAGCTGGCCACCGGTATCGGCGCGGGCCATATCATCCACGGCGACGTGTACCGGGGCGCCGGCGGAATGGCCGGTGAAATCGGCCACATCCCGGTCGACTCCAACGGCCCGCTCTGCGTGTGCGGCCTGAGGGGCTGCCTCGTCACCCTCATCGGCTCCACGGCGCTCACCGAACGCGCACGCGAGCTCATGGGCACCCGCGGCCGCAAGGGCCCCACCGTGCGCGACCTGGTGGAGGGCGCCCGCACGGGTGACGCCGCCGCGAAGCAGATCATCGACGGCATGGGCGCCTACCTGGGCATCGCCGTGGGCGGCCTGCTCAACCTGTTGAACCCCGCCATCGTCGTGCTGGGCGGGGAGATCTCCTCCGTGGGCGAGATGCTGCTCGACCCCTTGCGCGCGTCCGTGCGGCAGCGCGCCCTGTCTGTCTCCATGGCGGAGACGCGCATCGTCACGTCGGTGCTGGGAGAGCGGGCCATCGCCGTGGGCGCGGCCACCCTGGTGCTCCAGGCGGCGCTGCGCGACCGCTCCCTCTTTCCCACGCAGCACGTCGGGAGAAGTGCATGACTTCGCGCCGTCTTGTCCTCGCCCTGGCCCTCTCGGGCCTGGGAATGGCTTCGTGTGATCCAGCAGCAGGTCTGGATAACAGGCAAAACGAGCAACCCAGGCCCGTCACGGAGCAGCCGGGCACGGGGTGGGAAGTCGTCTGGCAGGACGAGTTCGACGGTCCGGCGGGCTCGCTGCCTTCAAAGGAGCGCTGGGTCCCGGACGTGGGCGGGGACGGATGGGGCAACGGCCAGTACGAATACAACACGTCGCGGGCGGAGAACGCGTCGCTGGACGGCGAGGGCCACCTGGCCATCACCGCGCGCCGCGAGCGCTACGGCAACAACGACTACACGTCCGCGCGCCTGACGACGAAGAACCGCTACAGCAAGGCCTACGGTCGCATCGAGGCGCGCATCAAGCTGCCCACGGGCCGGGGCATCTGGCCGGCGTTCTGGCTGCTGGGCGCGGACGTGGACTCCGTCGGTTGGCCGGCCTGCGGCGAGATCGACATCATGGAGCACAAGGGGCAGATCCCCTCCGTCGTGAGCAGCGCGGTGCACGGGCCGGGCTACTCCGGTGGCTCGAACCTCGGCCGCCAGCACGCCGTCTCCGGGCCGCCGCTCGCCGAGGACTTCCACATCTACGCGGTGGAGTGGGAGCCGGAGCTCTTGCGCTTCATCGTGGACGACACCGTCTTCTTCGAGGTGACGCCGAAGAACCTGCCGTCCGGCCGGAAGTGGGTCTACGACCATCCGCACTTCATCATCCTGAACATCGCGGTGGGCGGCTCGTTCGTGGGGCCGCCGGACTCCAAGACGGTGTTCCCGCAGACGATGAAGGTGGACTACGTGCGCGTCTACGAAAGGGCCGCGCAGTGAGGTTCACCCGCGCGCTCCTGCCGTTGGCGCTGCTGGTGGCGTGCTCGTCCGAGCCGCGCCCCCGGCCGCCGGGCGTGCTCTTCGTCTCCGTGGAGCAGCAGAGCGCGTGGGTGCGCAACTTCAACCCGCTGTTCGCGGGCGCCGGTGCGCGCTGGCCCACCCGGGCGGGCGTGTACGAGTGCATGGAGATCTTCAGCTCCGCGCAGGGCAAGTGGGTGCCGTGGCTGGCCACCGGCCACGCGTGGTCGGAGGACCAGCTCACGCTGCGCTTCAACGTGCGCGACGGCGTCCTCTGGTCCGACGGCAAGCCCTTCACCGCGGACGACGTCGTCTACACCTTCGGCCTGCTCAAGCAGCACCCGGCGCTGGACGCGGGCGGCGTGTGGCGCTTCCTCACGGACGTGAAGACGGAAGGGAAGGGCACCGTCGCCTTCACCTTCTCACGCGTGTACCTGCCGGGCTTCAGCGACCTGGCGCATCAGATCATCGTGCCCCAGCACGTGTGGAAGGACGTCGCGGACCCGGTGACGTTCACCAACCCGGAGCCGGTGGCCACCGGGCCCTTCACGCAGGTGACGCTGTTCCGCAACCAGGTCTACGAGCTGGGCAAGAACCCGCACTACTGGCAGCCCGGCAAGCCCGCGGTGTCCGCGCTGCGCTTCCTCGCGTTCCCCACCAACGACCAGGCCAACATGGCGCTCGTGGAGGGGGAGGTGGACTGGGCGGGCAACTTCGTGCCGGCCGTGGACCGCACCTTCGTGTCGAGAGACCCCGCGCACCACGCGCGCTGGTTCCCGCTCTACGGCAGCACCGTCTTCCTCTATCCCAACACCACGCGCCCGCCGCTGGATGACGTGCGCGTGCGCAAGGCGCTGAGCATGGCGCTGGACCGCGACCGGTTGGTGGAGGTGGCCATGTATGGCTACACCCGCCCCGCGGACGCCACCGCCCTCAACGACGCGTACACCGGCTGGAAGGACGCGGAGGTCGCCAAGGACGCGTGGACGCACTACGACCTGGCCGCGGCGAACAAGCTCCTGGACGAGGCGGGCCTCACGCGCGGCGCGGACGGCATGCGGCGCCTGAAGGATGGGCAGCCCTTCGCGCTGGACCTGGAGGTCGTGAGCGGGTGGTCGGACTGGGTGCGGGCAGGGCAGGTGGTGGGCCGCGACCTGCGCAAGCTGGGCATCGGCGTGACGCTCAAGACGTACGAGTTCGGCACCTGGTTCACGCGCCTGCAGAAGGGTGAGTTCCAACTGGCCATCTCCTGGTCGCTGGACGGCCCCACTCCGTACAACTTCTACAAGTGGCTGTTGTCACCGCGCACGGTGCGCCCGGTGGGCGAGGTGGCCGCGGCCAACTGGCACCGCATGGGCGACGCGCAGGCGGATGAGCTGCTCGTGCGCTTCGAGCGCGCCGGCACGCCGGAGGAGCAGCACGCGCTGATGTCCCAGGTGCAGCAGCGCTTCTCCGCCACCGCGCCCGCCATCCCACTGTTCCCCAACCCGTCCTGGGGCGAGTCCAACTCCTCGCGCTTCACGGGCTTCCCCACCGAGCAGAACCCCTACGCGCGGCTCGCGCCGCACGCGGAGCCCGACAGCCTGCTGGTGCTGACGCAGCTGTCTCCGAGGGAGCGCTGACCATGGGCCGCTACATCCTCCGGCGAATGGGCTTCTACCTCATCGCCGCGTGGGCCTCGCTCACGCTCAACTTCGTGATTCCGCGCCTGGCTCCCGGCGACCCGGCCGCGGCGATGTTCGCGCGCTTCGAGGGCAAGGTCGCGCCAGAGGCCATGGGCGCGCTGAAGGCCGCCTTCGGCTTCACGGACGCGCCGCTCTACGCCCAGTACTTCACCTACCTGAAGCACCTGGTGCAGGGCGACCTGGGCATGTCCTACGCCTACTTCCCCGCGCGGGTGACGGAAGTGATTGGCACCGGCCTGATGTGGACGGTGGCCCTGGCTGGCGTGGCCGTCATCATCAGCTTCGTGGTGGGGTCCTTCCTGGGCGTGCTCGCCGCGTGGAACCGAGGCGGGTGGCTGGACTCGGGACTGGCTCCGGCGCTCGCGTTCCTGGGGGCCTTCCCGTACTTCTGGCTGGCCATGCTGGCGCTGTACCTCTTCGGCTTCGTGCTGGGGTGGTTCCCGCTGCGCCACGCGTACGGGCACGACATGGAGCCGGGGCTGTCGTTCGCGTTCGCCGCGGACGTGGCCCGCCACGCGGTGCTGCCCGCGTCCTCCATCGTGGTGGCCACGCTGGGCGGCTGGATGCTGGGCATGCGCAACACGATGGTGGCCACGCTGGGCACGGACTCCATCCGCCTGGCGCACGCGCGTGGCCTTCCGCCCCGGCAGGTGATGCTGCGCTACGCCGCGCGCAACGCGCTGCTGCCCAACGTCACCAGCTTCGGCATGGCGGTGGGCTTCGTGCTGTCCGGTTCGCTGCTGACGGAGATCGTCTTCTCCTATCCGGGCACGGGCTACCTGCTCATCCTCGCCGTGCGCAACCAGGACTACCCGCTGATGCAGGGGCTCTTCCTGGTCATCACGCTGGCGGTGCTCGCGGCGAACTTCGCCGTGGACCTCATCTGCCTCTGGTTGGATCCGAGGACCCGCGCCCATGCGTGACTTCCTGCGAAGGCTCTCCCGCCACCGGAAGGCGGCGGTGGGCGGCGGCCTGCTCGTGTTCTTCCTGCTGCTCGCGGTGGTGGGGCCCTTCTTCGTGATGGACCCCACGGACCTCGTGGGCCGGCCGCACCAGCCGCCCAACGCGGCGCACTGGTTCGGCACCACCGGCCAGGGACAGGACGTGCTCGCGCAGACCGTGGTGGGCGCGCGCCAGACGTTGGCGGTGGGCTTCGCGGTGGGCGCGCTCGTGACGCTGGTGGGCGCGCTGGTGGGCATCACCGCCGGCTACCTGGGCCGCCGCGTGGACGACGCGCTGTCGCTCACCACCAACGTGTTCCTGGTGATCCCCGGCATGCCGCTGGCCATCGTGCTGGGCGCGTACCTGCCGTCCGGCCCGCTGCGCATGGTGGCGGTGCTGACCGTGGCGGGCTGGGCCTGGAACGCTCGCGTGTTCCGCGCGGAGTCTCTGGCCTTGCGCGGGCGCGACTTCGTGTCCGCGGCGGTGGTGACGGGGGAGAGCCACTCGCGCATCGTGTCGCGGGAGCTGTTGCCCAACATGGCGTCGCTGGTGGGCTCGTCGTTCATCGGGAACACGCTCTATGCCGTGGGCGCGCAGGTGGGCCTGGAGTTCCTGGGCCTGGGCGACGTGAGCGTGGTGACGTGGGGCACCAACCTCTACTGGGCCGGCAACGACGCGGCGCTGCTCACGCGCTCCTGGTGGATCTTCGTCCCCACGGGCATGTGTATCGCGCTCGTGGGCTTCGCGCTCACGCTGCTGAGCTCCGCCATCGACGAGCTGACCAACCCCTCGCTGCGCGTGCACAAGCCGGCGGCGCTGCCCGCGAGCACCGCCCCGCGCGCGCACCTGGAGAAGCCGGTACCGGGCGTGCTCCTGCGCGTGCAGGACCTGTGCATCGACTACGCGACGGAGAAGGGCGCTTCCCGCGTGGTGGACTCGGTGTCGTTCGACGTGGCGCCCGGCGAGGTGTTCGGCCTGGCGGGTGAGTCCGGCAGCGGTAAGTCCACCATCGGCTCCGCGCTGCTGGGCCTCTTGCCTGCCTCCGCGCGCGTCGCGCAGGGGCGCATCCTCTTCAACGGCATGGACGTCACCGCGCTGGAGGGCCCGGCCCTGCGCGCGTTCCGCTGGCGCCAGGTGTCCATGGTGTTTCAGAGCGCCATGAGCGCGCTCAACCCGGTGCTCACGCTGGGCGAGCAGTTCCACGACACGCTCGCGGCGCACGGCCGCGTGTCGCGCGCCACGTCCTACGCCCGCGCGCGGGAGCTGCTGGGCATGGTGGGCCTGTCGCCGGACCTGGTGACGGCGTGGCCACACCAGCTCTCCGGTGGCATGAGGCAGCGCGTGGGCATCGCGCTGGCGCTGGCCCTGGAGCCCCGGCTGATCATCATGGACGAGCCCACCACGGCGCTGGACGTCGTGGTGCAGAAGGAGCTGCTCCAGCGCATGGTGGAGCTCAAGCAGCGGCTGGGCTTCGCCATGCTCTTCATCACGCATGACCTGCCGCTGCTGCTCGCGCTGTCGGACCGCGTGGGCGTGCTCCAGGGCGGCAAGCTGGTGGAGGTGGACACGTCCGCCAACCTGCGCGCTGGGGCCCGCCACCCGTACACGCAGCTGCTGCTGTCCTCATTTCCGCACCTGTCCGCGAAGGACGCCGCGCCGCAGCCAGTACAGAAGGCGCCGGAGCTGGCCGTGTCCCGTCCGTCCACGCGCGTCGCCGCCATCCCCGGAGGTCACCGATGAGCGCGCCCCTCC
The DNA here is from genome assembly GCF_003668935.1 of Corallococcus sp. AB032C. NCBI lineage: Bacteria > Pseudomonadati > Myxococcota > Myxococcia > Myxococcales > Myxococcaceae > Corallococcus > Corallococcus sp. AB032C. The sequence continues at coordinate 13,655 of NZ_RAWP01000075.1, forward strand.
TGGAGGCGGAAGGGCTCACCCGCAGCTTCCTGGCGGGCGGCTTCTTCTCCCGTGAGCGCAAGCCCATCCTCAAGGGCGTGTCCTTCTCCCTCCAGCCGGGGGAGATCGTCGCGCTGGTGGGCGAGTCCGGCAGCGGCAAGTCCACGCTGGCGCGGCTCTTGGCCCGGCTGGACATGCCGGACGCGGGACAGCTGCGGCTCGCCGGACGCGACGTGCTGGCGGACGGCAGCGCGCAGGCGTCGCTGGACTACCGCGGCCGGGTGCAGATGGTGTTCCAGGATCCGTTCGCATCCCTCAACCCCGTGCACACGGTGGCCTATCACCTGGAGCGGCCGCTCGTGCGCCACGGCCGGGTGCAGAAGTCCGGCCTTCGCACGCGGGTGCTGTCGCTGCTGGAGTCCGTGGGCCTGACGCCCGCGGAGGCCTTCGCGAAGCGCTACCCGCATGAGCTGTCCGGTGGCCAGCGCCAGCGCGTGGCGGTGGCGCGCGCCCTGGCGGTGGAGCCGCAGGTCATCATCGCGGACGAGCCCACGTCCATGCTGGACGTGTCCACGCGCAAGGGCGTGCTGCAGTTGCTTCGCGGCCTCACGCAGGAGCGCGGCATCGGCATCCTGTTCATCACCCACGACCTGGCGAGCGCGCGCCACCTGGCCGACCGCATCCTCGTGCTCTACGCGGGCACCGTGGTGGAGGCGGGCAGGGCGGATGAAGTGCTGCGCCAGCCGCGCCACCCGTACACGAAGCTGCTGCTGTCCGCGGTGCCGGATGGAGACGACTTCCTCCAGGCCGCGCTGCCGGTGCGCCCCGCCACGGGGTCGCCGCCGCTCGTGGGCTGTCCCTTCGCTCCTCGTTGCCCGGTGTCCGAGCCTCGCTGCTCCACCCTCACGCCTCCCGACGTCCTGCCGGCCGCGAATCACCTCGTCCGCTGCCACCTTGAAGTTCCGAAAGGAGTTACCGCCGATGCGTCAGTTTCCTCCTGACTTCCTCTGGGGAGTGGCCACCTCCGCGTATCAGATTGAGGGCGCCACCCGAGTGGACGGCCGGGGCGAGTCCATCTGGGACCGCTTCGCCGCCACCCCGGGGAAGATCCAAGACAAGTCCGACGGCTCGGTGGCCTGTGAGCACTACCGCCGCTGGCCGGAGGACATCGAACTGATGCGCTGGATGGGGCTGAAGTCCTACCGCTTCTCCATCGCGTGGCCGCGCATCCTCCCGGAGGGCCGCGGCCGGGTGAACGCGGCGGGCGTGGACTTCTACTCGCGCCTCGTCGACTCGCTGCTGGGTGCGGGCATCGAGCCCTTCGTCACGCTCTACCACTGGGACCTGCCGCAGGTGCTGGAGGACCAGGGCGGCTGGCCCGCGCGCGCCACCGGTGACGCCTTCGTGGAGTACGCGGACGTCATCAGCCGCGCCCTGGGCGACCGCGTGAATCGCTGGATCACCCACAACGAGCCCTGGTGCATCAGCTACCTGGGCTACGCCAACGGCGAGCACGCACCGGGTCACAAGGACTGGTCCAAGATGCTGGCCGCCGCGCACACGCTGCTCGTGTCGCACGGCAACGCGGTGAAGGTGCTGCGCGCCAACGTGAAGAACGCGGAGGTGGGCATCACCCTCAACCTCACGCCGGGCGAGCCCGCGTCGCCCAGCCCGGAGGACGCGGACGCGACCCGCGACTTCGACGGCGGCTTCAACCGCTGGTTCCTGGAGCCGCTCTACGGCCGGGGCTATCCGCAGGATGTGATTGAAGACCACGTGAAGGCGGGCCGCATCGCGTCCCCGAACCTGGACTTCATCCAGCCCGGCGACCTGGAGACCATCGCCGTGCCCACCGACTTCCTGGGCGTGAACTTCTATTCGCGCGCCGTCCTGCGCAGCAACCGCATCCCGGAAGAGCAGAACGCGCCCCGCACCGTGTTCGTGCGCCCGGACAAGACGGACATGGACTGGGAGGTGTGCCCGGCCTCCCTCACGCGCCTGCTGGTGCACCTGGAAAAGGAATACAAGCCGGGCCCCATCTACATCACGGAGAACGGCTGCGCGTACTCCACCACCCCCAGCGCGGACGGCCGCGTGCACGACGTGCAGCGCGTGGAGTACCTGCGCGGGCACCTGGCGGCGTGCAGTGACGCCATCGCTCAGGGCGTGAAGCTGGCGGGTTACTTCGCGTGGTCGCTGCTGGACAACTTCGAGTGGGCCTACGGGTACACCAAGCGCTTCGGCCTGGTGTGGGTGGACTACGCCACCCAGCAGCGCATCCCGAAGGACAGCGCCCATCTCTATCGCGACGTCGTGGCCCAGAACGGCCTGGACGTGGAGCAGGCCGCTTGAAAAGGCTCTTCCTGACGACGTGTCTGGCGTTGTGCGGTGGCACCCAGGCCTGGGCCCAGGTGTCCGGTGCGGGCTCGCCCCTTCAGTCGCCGCCCGCCGCGCAGCCGCCCTCCGCCGGTCCCGTGGATGCCGCCGCGCCCGTGCCGGGGCAGGCGACGCCCGAGCCGCAGGCGCCCGCGGACGCTCCCATCGCTGCTCCTGCGGCTCCGGCCCCGCAGGCCGTCGTGTCTTCGGACGCGAAGCGCACGACGGTGACGCGAGTCATCCAAGACGAGCGCGGCTTCAAGCTCCAGGTGGACGGGAAGGACTTCCCCGTTCACGGCGTGAACTGGGGCTACACGCCCATCGGTGAGAACTACCGGTACTCGCTCTGGACGCAGCCGGAGGACTTCATCAAGCAGGTGCTGGCGAAAGAGATGGGGATGCTCCGCGACGCGGGCTTCAACGCCATCCGCCAGTTCGACGACATCCCGCCTGTCTGGGTTGAGTACATCTACCGGAACTACGGCATCTACACGCTGCTCAACCCGCTGATGGGACGCTATGGCCACCCGGTGAACGGGGTCATGGTCGTCAACATCGACTACTCGAACCCGGATCACCGCAAGGCCATCCTCGGCGCGTTGGCGGAGAAGGTGGAGCTCTACCGCGACGTGCCCGGCGTGCTGATGTGGCTGTTGGGCAACGAGAACAACTACGGCCTGCACTGGACGTCGTTCGAGATCGAAGCCCTGCCGGGCCACGAGGACGCCGCCCGCGCGGAGTCGCTCTATTCGCTCTACGGCGAGGCGGCCCGCACGGTGAAGAAGCGCGACACGAGCCACCCCGTGTCCATCGCCAACGGCGACCTCCAGTACATCGACCTCATCGCCAAGCACTGCCAGGACCTGGATGTGCTGGGCACGAACGTCTACCGAGGCCCCACCGCGCGCGACATGTTCGCGGAGGTGAAGGCCAAGCTCAACAAGCCGGTGTTCTTCAGCGAGTTCGGCGCGGATGCCTATGACGCTCGCGCGGGCCGCGAGGACCACGTGGCGCAGGCGGAGTACCTGCGCACGCAGTGGGAGCAGATCTACCTGGAGGGCTACGGCCAGGGGATGTCCGGCACCGCCATTGGCGGCTTCGTGTTCCAGTGGGTGGACGGCTGGTGGAAGCACGGCCAGGAGTCCAACCTGTCCATCCACGACACCACCGCGACGTGGCCCAACGGCGGCTACGCGGCGGACTTCGTCCCCGGCCAGAACAACATGAACGAGGAGTGGTTCGGCATCGCGGCCCTGGGCCCGCCGGACTCCAACGGCATCAGCGGCATCCAGCCGCGCACCGCCTACTACGTCCTTCAGGCCGTGTTCCGCCTGGACCCGTACGCAACGACGACCAACCCGGACTCCATCCGCGACTACTTCGCGGGCATCCGTCCGTCCGCGCTCACCAGCGGCTACACCTCGTCGGTGGCGCTGGCGCGCACGGAGGAGCTCAGCGCGGTGCGGGTGTCGAACCTGCGGCTGCTGCTCGACAGCTCACTGTCGCGCGGAAGCATCGCGACGGTGCGGCCCAACCAGAGCTCGGCGGACCACACCGAATCCATCTTCTTCGACCTGGCGTTGCAGCCGGCCAGCGGCGTCTACGGCCGCGCGTCGTTCAACGTCGTGGGCAACGTGGCGCAGAACCGGCTCAACAACCTGTTCTACGAGAACCGCGGCACGCCCTCCACGCCGACCTCCGGTGACATCCCGGTGGGCCCCGGCGCCCCGGCGCGCGAGCAGTCCGCGCTGGATCGCTTCGCCCTGTACCAGGCGGAGTTCAAGTTCGACCGCTCGGACTTCGCGCTGGAAGGCTACTACCGCACCGGTCACTACCACTGGGGCGAGGAGGGTGACTTCTTCAACCTCTACCGCGAGGCGAACTACGGGCCGAACCTGGACATCTACCACGGCAACGCGCCCTTCGGCGTGGTGTTCAGCGGCAAGAAGGCCATGGATGGACTGAAGGTCGCCGTTGGGCCGGAGCTGTACTGGGGCGCCAACCCCTCCGTGGTGGCGAAGTACCGCAACAACGTGGGCCCGGTGAACGTCACGCTGGTGCACCAGGAGGACCTGGCGCAGGGCGCGTCGTCCGCCACGGCCTCCGTGGTGCGCGAGCGCATCGCGCGCAGGACGGCGCTCAACTTCCAGTACGCCACCGGTAAGCTGGTGCTGGACGTGGGCGGCCTGCTCTCCGCGCCCCAGCGCATTGGCGAGACGTTCACCTATACGCGCGCCGCTCCGGAAGGTGGCCCCAGCTACCTCAACAGCGGCTACGACGTGCTCCAGGACAAGGTGCAGTTCCTGGACACGCTGGGCGCCAAGGCGCGGCTCACCTACGACATGGGGCCGGTGCGCTGGCTGGTGCAGTCCTCCTTCCGTGGACTCGTCGCGGACAGCGGGCCGGAGCAGGGCAACATCATCACCGGCTGGAGCCTGCGCGAGAGCGGCCGCGGCAACCACTACGCGGGCCAGCTGGGCGCGGCGTTGCAGTTCGGCTCCATCCAGGTGTCGCCCAACGTCCTGTACCAGAGGCCCCTCATCGGGCCGAACCCCACCATCTCGGACGCGTACGACCCTGGCTCCGGCATGTACTACGCGGGCGTGCGGCCGCGCAGCGTGCTGGTGGACTCGTTCAGCGTGCTGGACAACCGCGAGACGCTGGGCGGCGAGCTGCTCATCACCTTCGACCCGACGCCGGGCACCTGGTTCTGGTCGTGGGACCGCGACATGCGCGAGGACGCGCCGTTCGCCGCGGGCCTGGACATCGTCTACCGGCACCAGCCCACGTCGCGCGACGCGGGCATCGCCATCCTCGCGGACGGAAGCACCATCGCCTTCGGCAGCGCGCCGGTGGCCCGCGATGAGTGGGAGACGTCCCTGCGCCTGGTGGGCAACCCCACCCAGCGCCTGCGCCTGTACGGCACTGTGTACGTGGGCAGCCAGCAGTCCTCCGGCGAGGACAGCCGGCAGATCCACCGCTTCGGCCTGGATGGCTCAGCCCTCTACGACACGCTGCTGCTGGCGGCCCAGCTGCGCTTCAACGACTGGGGTCCGTACGACTACCACCGCGTCTTCAACCTCACCTACCCGGTGCAGCTGGGCGGGGACCTGTCCTACGGCTTGAAGAAGCCGGTGCTGGGCGCGGTGACCACGCGCTTCGGTCTGCGCGGGCTGGTGCGAATGCTGAACGAGTACTCGGAAGGCCTCAACGATCGGGGCATCACCGAGGGCCTGAACGGTCGTGAGTACGAGGTGGGCGCGTATGCCATCCTTTCTCTCTGAGGGAACACGCATCATGAGGACTGGTTTCCTGCTGGCTGCCTCCGTGGCCGCGCTGTCCGGCTGCTACGAAGATCCGACCATCATCTACGGCAAGTCGCTGGACGACATGACCTTCACGGTCACCGACCCGGCGATGGGCATCTACCCGAACACCTCCGTGCTGGATGACCCGAACAACCCCTTCGCGATGTCGGGGGTGGGCACGGAGACGAAGTGGCAGATCCAGTCCGGGGCGGACCCCGTGGCGGCCTACTACTCGTGGGCCACGGTGCTCGCGAACGGGCCTTACGGTGAAGCGCAGTACTACGTGGCCCTCAACCTGGCGGCCATCTACCAGCGGGGCCTGGCGGACCAGGGCAGCCTGGCGCAGACGCGCGAGATGGCGGTGAAGGCCTACCAGTCCGTGCTCGACTACTTCCCGGACGCGGTGACGTACGACGCGTCCGGCACGGTGGCCTACGACCTGGTGACGCCCGCGTACAAGGGCGTCGTCGAGCTGGGCGGCACCGTGGCTGGCGGCTGGGTGATGGTGAAGACCTCCAGTGGTGCGGACCGGGCGGTGAAGCCATGAAGAAGCCAGTGTGGGGCCTGTTGCTGCTGCTCGCCGCCTGCCGCCCGGATCCGGGCCCGGCGGACTACTCTGGCCAGGAGCTGCCGGACGACCCGAACCCCGACGGCGGGACGCAGCCCTCGGACATGCTGCCGGGGCCGTTCCCCTACGAGGCCGGCAAGGCCCGTCTGATGGTGGGCATCTTCTACGAGACGGGCCGCTCGCAGGAGATCATCCTCGACAACATCGACTCCAACTTCTACCTCTACGACAACACCGTCTACGTGGAGTCCGACCCGGACCACGTCGAGGGCAAGTCCGCCGACCGCATCGTCCAGAACGGCAAGCCGTGGATGGGCTTCGGTGTGCACTGGAAGCAGACGCACAACTTCGATGCGTGGAAGACGCTCCACGTCAGCATGAAGTCGTCCGACGCCGCCTTCGCCAACGTGAAGATCGGCATGACCAGCGGCACGGGCACCGCGGAGAAGGGCAACCCGCTCACCGTCACCAAGTACGGCTGGGCGAACGATGGTGAGTGGCACCACCTGTCCATCCCCGTGGCGGACTTCGTCGCGGCGGGCCTGAAGCTCAACGACGTGTCGTCACCGTTCACCTTCGCGGCCGAGGGTGGCACGACCGGTCAGTTCCTCCTGCTCGACAACCTGTACTTCACCGCGGACTAGGCAGGAACGCAGTGCCAGGAAAGGCGGGCCGGCTGTCGCCGTGTGACAGCCGGAACGCCCGAGCCTTGTCTTGACGCCGCCGTCACGCCCCCGCGTGCGGTGTCGTCAGGGCAGGGATGCAGTTGCTGTTCCTACCCAAGGAGTCATCCCCCAATGTCCGAATCCTTGCCGCAATTGTCAAGCAGGGGCGCAAGCCCATGTCTCCGTGAAGCACCGGGCGTCTGGTTATTACAAGCCTTCGCAGCGGTGCTCATGGTGGTGTCCCTCCTGGGCGCGTCCGACGCCCGCGCGCAGACGAACGTCGCGCTGAACAAGACCACGTATACCTCCTCCGCGGAGGCCCCATTCCTGGGCCAGTACGCGGTGGACGGCGACGGTGGCACCCGCTGGGCCAGCGGCTTCACGGCGAATGAATGGATCACCGTGGACCTGGGCCAGACGCGCACCATCTCGCGCGTGGTGCTCACCTGGGAGCCGGCCTACGCCACGGTCTACAAAATCCAGGTCTCCACCAACAACACCACCTTCACCGACGCGCTGACGGTGAACACCGGCGATGGCGCCGTGGATGACTTGTCCCTGCCGGCCGGCACCACGGGCCGCTACGTCCGCATGCAGGGCGTCACGCGCGCGCTGCCCGCGTATGGCTATTCGCTGTGGGAGTTCGCCGTCTATGAGACGGGCGGCACGCCGCCTCCCACCAACACGGACCTGGCGCGCAACCGTCCGGCCACCGCGTCCAGCGTGGAGGCGGATGCCGCGGGGCTCCAGCCGGGCTTCGCGTTCGACAATGACATCAACACCCGCTGGGCCTCCGCGCAGGGCGTGGATCCGCAGTGGATCCGCGTGGACCTGGGGTCGTCCCAGGTGGTGGGCAAGGTGGTGCTGGACTGGGAGGGCGCGTACGGAAAGACGTACACGATTGACGGCTCCAACAACGACACCAGCTGGACGACGCTCAACACGGTGACCAACGGCGCCATCGGCCGCCGGGAGATTCCCGTGTCCGGCACGTACCGTTACATCCGCATGCGCGGCACGGAGCGCGGCACGGGCTACGGCTATTCGCTGTGGTCCTTCGAGGTCTACCAGAACGGGGGCACCACGCCGCCGCCCACGCAGACCACCAACCAGACCCTCAAGCTGAACTTCCCAGAGCTGGCGTACGCGAAGATCAACGTGTCGCCCGCGCCGCTGTCGGTGACGCCGGTGCCGGAGGAGGGCAACACCACGCCGTCCGTGCGCAATCCGCCCGGGCCCTTCACCTACCAGCTCACGTTCCCGCCCAACACGACGGTGACGCTGTCGAAGAACCAGTTCTCTCCCACGCAGCCCAACACGGACATCCGCCTGGCGGTGGTGGACTACAACGGCGTGCAGCAGCGCGCGCAGTCCGTCACGGCGCTGGCGGTGCAGGGCGCGGACTGGAACGTCGAAATCTTCTCCACGGGCAATGGCCCCACGGATCCTCGCGACCCCACCATCATCCCGGACCCGTACGTGGCGCCCGCGCCGCTGCCGGTCGCCGGGGCGTTCCGCCTGACCGCGCCGGCCAACAACGCGATGATCACTGCCTCCCGCCGTCCCACGCTGTCCTGGGCCACGGTGACGGGCGCGACGAACTACAAGCTCTACGTCAACCTCACGCGCAACGACTACGACTGGATGGCGGCGGGCAATCTGTTGGATCGCTACACGCAGGTGGCGTCGCAGACGGGCACGTCCTTCACCTTCACGGAGGACCTGCCGGACCGCTGGACATACAAGTGGTACGTCGTTGCCACGCTGTCGGGCGGCAGCACGTCGCGCTCGGACATTGGCAGCTTCAGCGTGTACCTGCCGGTGGTGGAGACGCAGGCGGACGGCGTCAACCTCGTCAACGGCGTGCGCGACCTGAACAAGAACGGGACGATTGAGCCGTACGAGGACTGGCACAACCCCATCTCCGTGCGCGTGAACGACCTGCTGGGCCGCATGACGCTGCGCGAGAAGGCGCTGCAGATGTTCTACGACGCCAAGACGTACCCGGAGGCCGGCTTCCAGATGGGGCCCCTGTCGCCCACGGACATCCCCATGTTCCAGAAGGCGTCCGCGGCCACGCGCCTGGGCATCCCGCACATCGACGCGGGTGACTCCATCCACGGCTACAAGACGAGCTGGCCCACGCAGCCGGCGCTGGCGGCCACGCGCGACCTGGACACCATCTACGAGATGGGTGACATCCAGCGCCGCGAGCAATTGGCCATTGGCAGCCGCGGCACGCTGTCTCCGCTGGCGGAGGTGAACACCAAGGTCCTGTATCCGCGCATCCAGGAGGGCAACGGTGAGGACGCGGACCTGGCGTCGGGTATCACCCGCGCGCTCATCGCGGGCCTCCAGGGCGGTCCGGAGGTGAACCCGAGCTCCATCTGGGTGACGACGAAGCACTGGCCGGGGCAGGGCGCTGGCGGTGAGGCGGGCATCACCTACGACGGCACCACCATCCACTACCACATGCGTCCGTGGCACGCGGCCATCGAGGCGGGCACCAGCGGCATCATGCCGGGCTACGCGGGCAGCTGGCTGCTGGGGCCGGAGGGCTACGGCGCGGGTGACAACCCGGGCATCCTCAACTACCTGCGCAACCAGCTGAAGTACGACGGCGTCATCTGCTCGGACTGGCTGCCGTCGGGTTCTTGGGTGCGCTCCGCCACGGCGGGCTCGGACGTGATGGGCGGCGCGACGCCGCAGGCCATGGCCAACTTCGAGAACGAAGTCCCCGTCGCGCGCATCAACGACTCCGTGCGCCGCATCCTGGACCTGAAGTTCCGCCTGGGCATCTTCGAGGACCCGTACAAGCAGGGCCCGGCCGGCACGTCCCAGTGGCACACCGCGGACAGCAAGGCGGCGGTGCGCCGCGCCTCCCAGGAGGCCATGACGCTGCTCAAGAACGACGGCGCGCTGCCCATCCGCCTGCCGGCGGGCGGCAAGCTGGTCATCGCGGGCCCGCGCGCGGACGACATGTCCTGCATGGTGACCTGGCGTTCGGACTTCCACGGCACCGAGTTCGGCGACCCGACCATCTACGCGGCGGTGAAGGCGCGCGCGGAGGCCGCGGGGCTCACGGTCTACAAGGACAACGCCCCCGCGGGCGTGACGCCGGACGCGGCCATCGTGGTGGTGGGCGAGAGCTACTTCACCCACGGCACGGAGTGGGACAAGGAGAAGCCTTACCTGCCGGGCGACCCGATTGGACCCGCCCACGACGCGAAGTGGGGCGACCAGTACGGCGTCATCAACAGCTTCAAGTCGCGGGGCATCCCCACGACGGTGGTGTTGATCAGCCCGCGCCCGTACGTGCTGACGAACGTGGTGCCCCTCTCCAACGCGCTGATGCTGGCGTACCGCCCGGGCGACATGGGCGGCTACGCGGTGGCGGACGTGCTGTTCGGTGACGTGCTGCCTCGGGGCAAGACGCCGTGGCAGCTGCCGCGCGGCATGAACCAGATTGGCACGGACGTGGAGAACAACCAGTTGGAGAAGTGGGACCTGCCGTTCGACCTGGGCGCGACGGACGCGGAGCGCACGGCCATCCGCCAGAAGATCGCGGCGGGCCAGCCGGTGCCGCCCACGTACGGCAACCCGCTGTACCAGTACGGCGCGGGCATCCAGGGCTTCGGCCTGACGGACGCGACGCCGCCCGTGGCGTTCAGCCTGCTGACGCCCGCGAACAATGTGGTGATCGCCGGCACGCGTCCGGCGTTCACCTGGGCGGCCAGCAGCGATCCGCAGACGGGCATCCAGCGTTACGAGGTGTACCTGGACGGCGGTGCGATGCCGGTGGCCATCACCAAGACGCCGTCGGCGGCGCTGGATGGGCTGAAGCTGGCGAACGGGGTGCACACCTGGTTCGTGAAGGCGTTCAACTGGGCGAACGGCGTCACGCAGTCCGCGACGTTCACCTTCACGCTGAACGACACGACGCCGCCCGCGGCCTTCGCGGCGCTGTCGCCGTCGGCCGGGCAGTCGGTGCCGGGCACGTCCACGCGCTTCATCTGGGAGCAGACGACGGACGTGGGCGCGGGCGTGGCGGAGTACGTCCTCATCGTGGACGGCACGGACCGCAGCCCCTCCATCCTGCGCAGCACGCCGGTGCCGGCGGGCACGAACCTGGCGCGAGGGAAGAATGCCTACGCCACGTCCGTGGAGTTCGGCAGCGCGAACGACGCGGTGGACGGCAGCCTGGCGACGCGTTGGTCCAGCGTGGGCACGGCGACCACGGGTGACACGGAGTCCATCACCATCGACCTGGGGGCCATCTACTCGCTCAAGCGCATCGTGCTGAACTGGGAAGCCGCCTACGGCCGCCGCTACGTGCTGGAGTCGTCGCTGGACGGCTCCACCAACTGGACGGCGCTGCGGACGGTGGACACCGGCGACGGCGGCATCGACGACTGGACGGTGGCCGGCGTGGGCCGCTACGTGCGCATGCGCGGCGTGCAGCGCGCGACGGCGTACGGCTATTCGCTGTGGGAGTTCGAGGTGTACGGCGTGGGCACGGAGCAGACGACGCTGAACGGTCTGTCCACGGGCTCGCACACGTGGCGCGTGCGCGCGGTGGACGGCGCGAACAACACCACGCTGTCCTCGGGGCCCATCACCTTCACGAAGTAGGGTGATGGCTTGAGTGAGGAGAGGGGCGGCCGGAGATGGGCCGCCCCTCTTCAGTTTGATGTCATTCTGCGAAGCAGCACTTTGACGATCGCCCGGAGCTGGGGTTCCAGATCTTCGTGGGCGGACTGCGTCACGAGCGTAGGGGGGGTGGAGCGCGGCCGTCGCGCGGAACAGGAGGTCTGCCTTCTGCCGCGCATCCTTCAGGCCGGAGCTACGGGGTCGGCGCGGCGACGGCGGGCGCGCCTTCCGCGGGAGCGGCGGCCTTGGCAGCGGCGGCGGCCTCCTCGGCGGCCTTGGCCTCGGCGACCTTGCGGGCGGCTTCGGCCTCCGCGCGCTTGGTGGCCTCGGTCTGGGCAGCGGTCTTCATGCTGGCGAGGCCCTTCTCGAAGTCCTTGCCGATCATCTGGTCCATGTCCATGACGAGGCACATCGCCTTGCTCATGAAGTTGTGGTTGCCGGCCATGGCCCAGGTGACCGTGGTGCCGTCGTCGGCGGGCTTGAACGTGAAGGTGGTGATGCTGCTGTCTTCGAAGGGCTTGATGAACTCCAGCTTGATACGGACGGCCGCGTTGGCGGTGGCCTCCAGGATGGTCATGCGGCCCTCACCCACGTCGTTGTTGCCCACCCACCCATAGGTGGCGCCAACGCCCGACTCCGCGCCGCCAAAGGTCTTCTTCATGTTCGGGTCGAGGTTGTCCCAGGGAGACCACTGGTTCCACTGGTGGAAGTCATGGACCAGACCGAATGCGACGTCGGGCGTACCCGGCACCGTGGCGGTGCGCGTGACGGTGTAGGAATCGGGGCGGGTGGTAATGAAGCCGGCGAGCAGCGCGAGCACGGCGACAACGCCAATGGCGATCTTCTTGAACATGAAGTTCCTCGAAAAGGGTCCCCTGGACGGGGAGGCCGCGTCTTAGGCCGCCGGATCGCTCCGGCTCAAGCCCCCCAGCGCGCGGTCCACCTTGACGCAGCGTGCGGACGGGGGCATCGCGGACTCCTCTTTTGAAACCGCTTCAAGCCTCGCTCTTGAGCGGCTATGCGCCATCTCGGATCCGCACCATGCTCACGCATTCCCTGACACTGACCCCTGAGACCGCGAGACACTTGTCCCTGCTGCGGACGCTGGGGGCGCCGGAGCTGTCGCCGTACTCGCGTTGGCAGAGGCTTGGGTGGGATGCGTCGTCCCGCTACCTGCTGTCCGTCCAGAAGCAGGGTGGGACGCCTTTGCGCTGGTGGGACCTGCATTCAGAAGGGACGGCTCCGCTCTTCGCGCATTCCGTTTCCCTCTGCGTGGCCGCATGGTTCCTGCCCGGCTCCCAGCGCCTTCTGTCCGTGACGGCGCGTGGCACCCTCCAGATCTGGTCCGTTACCGACGGCACGCTGCTGTCCTCGGTGGAGACGGGTGGGTCCGTCTCCAATGCGTGTCTGTCCTCGGACGGAACGCGCCTGCTGCTCGCGTCCGCGCAGGGACGTGTCCTGCTCTGGGACCTGGAGCGCAGTTGGCTCGTGTGGCGGCTGGAGGACCCCGCGTTTCTCTACGGCTGCGCGCTGTCGGCGGATGGCCGGTTCGCGGCCGTGGGAGCCGCCGAGGCGCAGGCAGGTGCCGCGACACGAGCTTCCGTACGCCTTTGGGATGCGAGGACCGGCAAGCCCGTGGGGTCACGTACGCTCGACGCCCAGCTGATCTGGAACGTGGCATTCACTCCGGCCGGAGAAGGCCTGGTCGCCGCCAATTCCGGTGGCGAGTTGCTGTTCCTGGGCCTCCCCGGACTGGAAACCGTTCGGAGCATCGAGGCCCCGGCATCCGGTGCGCTGCAGGTCGAGTTCAGCCCCGAGGGTTCATTGCTGGCCGCCAGCGCGGACACGAGCGCGTTCGTGGTCATCGACGTCCAGGAGGGCCGGCGCGTCTTCGCCTATTCGGACCTGGATGACATGCAGGGCAGTACCGCGAACTTCTCCCCCGACGGACGCTTCGTGAGCTGGGGCATGGACGACGGCAAGGTGGGCATCTGGGGCGTGAAGCCCAGACCCTGAGGAAGGGATGGTAGCGTGTCTGCCATGCGTTCAGTCCATTCCTTGGTGTTTCTTGCATGTCTTGCGGCCTTCACCGCCCAAGCCCAGGTCTATATTCCTACCCCCAGTGGCGCCTATGGCGTCGAAGTCGCGAAGTTCATCGAGACGCAGGAGATTGAGAATGCGTCCGGACTGGCCTGGGCTCCGGACGGTTCCAACCGGCTGTTCGTGGTGATCAAGGGGGGGAAGGTCCGGATCATCCAGAACGGCGCGCTCCAGCCTACGCCATTCATCAATGAGCTGGTGGCAACGGATGGAGAGCAGGGCCTGCAAAGCCTTGCCTTCGATCCGGACTTCGCGACCAACCGCTACGTCTACGTCTTCGCCAGTCAGCCGAACATCGACGTAGGGGGTGTCACCCGCTACATGGCGCAGATTCTGCGGTTCACGGAGGCTGGCGGTGTGGGTGTCAACCGGACCGTCATCGTGGACAACATCCCGCAAAACAAGAGCCACAATGGTGGAGGTCTGGCCTTCGGTCTGGATGGGTTCCTGTATTTTGGAGTAGGGGATGGAGACATCTACGCAGGGGGCAATGACGACCTGTCCCTGATGTCGTCGAAGATCCTCCGCGTCCGCAAGGACGGGACCGTTCCCACGGACAACCCCTTCTACGATGACTGGGGACCGAACAACGATCTCGTCTGGGCCCGAGGCTTCCGCAATCCCTTCCGGATCCGCTTCCAGCCTGGAACCGGGAAGCTCTGGGCCAACGTCGCTGGGGCGGCAGCCGAGCAGATCTTCAGCGTGGGTCCGGGAGAGCATGCGGGCTGGTGGCAGTATGAGAACAACCAGCCCCAGGGATTCCTGTCGCCACTCGTCGCCTATACGCCAGGGCTGTGGGACGTGTACTCCTTCACGTCGACAGGTGCCGTGCGCAAGGGCGGGGTCGCGACCTTCACCGTGGAGGGCACCTATCCGGTCTCCTCTCTGCGCAAGGGCAAGAAGGTTCATCTGCGGGATGTGGCGGACCCCAGCTTCAATGGAGTCGGCTACATCACCGGCTTTCCGACGCCCCTGTCGTTCACGGTGGAGCAGGCCGGTCCGGATGCGGTGAGCGGTGGCGGTGGCCTGCAGACAGACCCGATGGGCGATGCCGTGGTCGGTGGCGTGTTCTACGCAGGCTCACGCTTTCCCTCCGACTACCAGGGCGACTACTTCTTCGCCGACTTCGGTGGGTACCTCCACCGGGTGGACCTGGGAGCGGATGGCTCCGTGAAAAAGGTGGAGCTCGTGGTGAACTACGTCCACGAGACGAACTTCACCGACGTCGCGGTGGGGCCGGATGGCGCGCTGTATGTCTCATCCTTCTACGGCACGATCTTCCGGGTCACGCCGCTGCCTGTAGGTCAGGGCGTGATCGCCTCCACTCAAGACCTGGTTGTCCCCGAAGGAGGGTCGAAGACCCTCATGGTCTCCCTGGCCATGCCGCCCACGACCCCGACGTATGTGGCCCTCGTGAGGCGTGAAGAGGACTCGGACATCCGGGTGACCGCCGGACAGCCAATGCTGTTCGACGCGACCAACTGGAGCGTCCCGCAGTTCGTCACCATCAGCGCGGCCCATGACGCGGACTCGGAGGTCGACCACGCCACGTTCTTCGTCACCCTGGACCAGGGTTTTCCGGCTGGCGTTCCCGGCGTGGAGATCCACGTGCGCACCGAGGAGGATGAAGTCCAGGCGCTCAAGCTCTCCACCACGTCATTCGATCTGGATGAGGGAATGGGCGGCACCTTCACCGTCGGCCTGACCTATGTACCGACGTCTCCCGTGACGGTCACCGTGGCCCGCACTTCGGGGAGCGCGGACGTGACCGTCACCGGCGGCGCCTCCCTGACCTTCACGCCCGAGGACGGAACCGCGGCGAAGACCGTCACGGTGGCGACCGCGCGTGACACGGACAGCGAGGACGACGTGGCCTTGTTGACGGTGTCCTCTCCGGGACTCATCTCGCGGGTGGTCACCGTCATCGCCAGGGACGTGGCTGGGGTGCCGACCATCACCTCCGCGCCCGTGACGCAGGCGACCGTGGGGAAGCCCTATGCGTACACGGTCACGGCGTTCGGGAAGCCCGAGCCGCTGCTGACACTGGTGCAGGGACCGCAAGGCATGACGCTGGATCCTGTCAGCGGGCGTCTGTCCTGGACGCCGACGAGCGAAGCGACCGTGACCGTCTCCGTGCGCGCCAGCAATGGACAGCTTCCGGATGCAGTCCAGACGTTCCAGCTCCAGGTCCGAGCGTCAGGAATCCCCGACGCCGGCACCGATGCGGGCAGCGTCGTGGATGCTGGCGCCCAGACGGATGCCGGGGCCAATACGGATGCGGGGACCGGAACGGACGGTGGCTCCGTCGCGGACGCGGGCACCCAGCAGGATGGCGGCACGGTGACGGGCCCCAAGGAGGATGAATCCGGCGGATGCAGTGCTGGCGCCACCGCGCTTCCGGGTGTCCTGGGCGGGTGGTTGCTCGCGGGTCTTCTGTGGAGGCCTCGCCGCGCCCGGCGGAGCTGAATCCAGAACTGGAAGGAAAAGACTGACGGACAGACGGGAAGGCACGCTAGCGTGCTCGATATGCGATCCATTGTCCCTTGGCTTGCCCTGGCATTGCTGACTGCCTTCCCCGTCTATTCCCAACCTGTCGAGACTGCTCGTGACCTTGAGATCATCGATAACTGGGTGATCTTCAGCGACAACGATGCCACCCGGATGGGATGGGTTCCGGACGGCTCTGGCCGCCTGTTCGTGACGACGATGAGGGGAAAGGTCCTCGTCGTGGTGAACGGGGTGTTGCAGCCCACCCCCTTCATCTCCGAGTCGTTCACCCAGGGGCACGATCAGCAAGGCCTCCTGGGCATGGCCTTCGATCCGGACTTCGCGAACAACCACTACGTCTATTTCTTCGCGGCGATGCCGGGCTACACGTTGCAGATCTTCCGGTACACCGACGTCGGTGGCGTCGGCGTGAATCGCACCGTCATCGTGGACGGGCTCCAGGCGGGAGTGCTCGACTACGACGGCGGCGGCATGACCTTCGGTCCGGATGGCATGCTGTACTTCGGGGTGGGAAATCTCCACGGCAGCCGGGGCGAAGATGTCTTGACGAGCGCGGCGGGAAAGATCCACCGCGTGCGCCCGGATGGCACCGTGCCTACCGACAACCCCTTCTACGATGGACCGGGCCCCAACGTGGACAGCATCTGGGCGCAGGGCTTCTGCAATCTCTACGGGTTGGTCTTCCAGCCGGGAACCGGCCGCCTGTGGGCCAATGCCTCAAGTCCGGAGAATCTTCAGATCTTCAGCGTGAGTCCGGGCGATCATGGAGGGTGGCCCCACTACAACTACAGGCGCCCCGCGGGCTACCTTTCGCCCGTTTATTCATACATCCCCGCCAACTTTGATGACTCTCCGCTCACGTCGACAGGTGCGGTGCGGCAGAACGGCGTTGCGACCTTCACGCTGCTGGGCGACTCCGTGGATTCCTATTGGTACCGCAAAGGGACGCGGATCCTGATTCGGGATGTGGAGGAGCCCAGCTTCAACGGTGATTTCTATGTCACGGGGCATCCGTCTCCGCAGTCATTTACCGTGGATCAGCCTGAGCCGGATGCGGTGAGCGGCGGTGGTCAGCTCAGGCGATGGCCCCAGGGCGAGTTCGTCATGGGAGGCATGTTCTATACAGGGACGCGCTTCCCCACGAGCTACTCCGGCAACTACTTGTACACGGACTTCCGCGGAATGCTTCATCGGATCCGGTTCGCGGCGGACGGCTCCATGGCCAATGAAGACGTCATCATGAACTATGAGACAGGCGGCGGCTTCGTCGACGTGAACGAGGGACCGGACGGGGCGCTGTACGTGCTGAGCTATTACGGCGGAATCAACCGGATCACTCCGGTGCCAGGAGGCCAGGCCTTGATCGTGTCGCCGTCGGACCTCGTCATCCCGGAGGGCGGAACCCAGACGGTCATGGTGTCCCTGGCGATGCCTCCCGCCGTGGACGTCTGGGTCAAGGTGGCAGTGCAGGGTGGCGATGGCGACCTCTCCGTGGTGGACGGCGCCTCGCTTCGGTTCACGATCGAGAACTGGAGCGTTCCCCAATTCGTGACGCTGGGCGCGGCGCAGGACGCGGATGCGGACGTCGAACATGCGTCCTTCACGTTCACGCCGACGCAGGACTTCCCCGTGGTCACCGTCCATGCCCGCACGGAAGAGGACGAAGTGCCGGAGGAGCCCGCTACCGACGGAGGCATTGCGGGGGATGCCGGGAGCGAATTCGACGCCGGAACCCTTGAGGATGCGGGGACCCTCGAAGATGCAGGGACCGTGGAGGATGCGGGAACCCTCGATGATGCGGGGACCGTGGAGGACGCGGGAACCCAGGTGGACGCCGGAGCGGTCGTGGACGCGGGCTCCTCAAAGGACGGCGGCACGGTGCCTGTGCACCTGGAGGATGAATCCGGCGGGTGCAGTGCCGGCGCCACCGCGCTTCCGGGCGTCCTGGCCTGGTGGCTGCTCGCGGGACTCGAGTGGAGGCCCCGCCGCGCCCGGCGGAGCTGAATCCAGAGCTGGAAAGAAAAGACTGACGGACAGACGGGGAGGCGCGCTAGCCTGATCTGTATGCGATCCATTGTCCCTTGGCTTGCCCTGGCATTGCTGACCGCCTTCCCCGTCTATTCCCAACCCGTCGAGACAGCTTCTGACCTCGAAATCATGGACTGGGTGACGTTCCCACACTACGACGCCACCCGGATGGGATGGGTTCCGGACGGATCTGGCCGCCTGTTTGTAACGACGATGTCTGGAAAGGTCATCGTCGTGGAAAACGGGGTGTTGCAGCCGACCCCCTTCATCTCCGAGTCATTCGAGCAGGGGCACGAGCAGCAAGGCCTCCTGGGGATGGCCTTCGATCCGGACTTCGCGAACAACCACTACGTCTATTTCTTCGCGGCGATGCCGGGCTTCACGTTGCAGATCTTCCGGTACACCGACGTTGGCGGCGTCGGCGTGAATCGCACCGTTAT
This sequence comes from Corallococcus sp. AB032C, assembly GCF_003668935.1. Lineage (NCBI taxonomy): Bacteria > Pseudomonadati > Myxococcota > Myxococcia > Myxococcales > Myxococcaceae > Corallococcus > Corallococcus sp. AB032C. The sequence goes on from NZ_RAWP01000075.1 coordinate 32,277, forward strand.
CGTGGACGGCCTCCAGGCGGGAGTGCTCGACTACGACGGCGGCGGGATGACCTTCGGCCCGGATGGCATGCTGTACTTCGGGGTGGGGTCTCTCCATGGCTATCGCGACCCAGATGTTCTGACGAACGCGGCGGGCAAGATCCACCGGGTGCGTCCGGATGGCACCGTGCCCACGGACAATCCCTTCTACGACGGGGCGGGCCCCAACGTGGACAGCATCTGGGCGCGGGGCTTCTGCAATCTCTATGGATTGGTCTTCCAGCCGGGGACCGGGCGCTTGTGGGCCAATGTCTCGGGCCCGGGCGCTGTTCAGATCTTCAGCGTCAGCCCGGGGGATCATGGTGGCTGGCCCGACTACCAGAACAACCAACCCGCTGGCTACCTCTCGCCGGTGTATTCCTATCTGCCGGGTGTCTTTGATGAATACACGTTCACCCCGACAGGCGCGGTGCGGCAGAACGGCGTCGCGACCTTCACGATGATGGGCGACGACCTGCAGTCCTCTTGGTACCGCAAAGGGACGCGGCTCCTGATCAGGGACGTGGAGGACCCCAGCTTCAACGGCGATTTCTATGTCACGGGGCATCCCTCCTCGCGGTCGTTCACCGTGGACCAACCGGAGCCGGACGCGGTGAGCGGCGGCGGCCGGCTCAGGCGATGGCCGGAGGGCGAGTTCTCCATGGGCGGCATGTTCTATGAGGGGACACGCTTCCCCGCGAGCTACTCCAGCAACTACTTGTACACGGACTTCCGCGGGATGTTTCATCGGATCCGGTTCGCGGTGGATGGCTCCGTGGCCACGGATGACATCATCATCAATCGTGATGGAGGAGGCGGCTTCGTCGACGTGAGCAAAGGGCCGGACGGGGCGCTGTATGTGTTGAGCTATTATGGGGTGATCCTGCGGGTCACTCCGACGCCGGAAGGTCAGGCCTTGATCGTGTCGCCATCGGACCTTGTCATTCCGGAGGGCGAAACCCAGACGGTCATGGTGTCCCTGGCGATGCCGCCCCTGGTGGACGTCTGGGTCAAGGTGGTGGCGCATGGAGGTGGGGGCGACCTGTCCGTGGTCGAGGGTGGCTCGCTTCGCTTCACACTCGAGAACTGGAGCGTTCCTCAATTCGTGACGCTGGGCGCGGCGCAGGACGCGGATGCGGACGTCGAACACGCGTCCTTCACGTTCACGCCGTCGCAGGACTTCCCCGTGGTCACCGTCCATGCCCGCACGGAGGAGGACGAGGTGCCCGAGGAGCCAGTCAATGACGGCGGCGTCGACGGCGGCGCGGAAGTGGACGCGGGAACCCTCGAGGATGCCGGGACAAGCGAAGACGCGGGGACCCTCGAGGATGCCGGGACAAGCGAAGACGCGGGAGCCTTCGAAGACGCAGGGACCGTGGAGGACGCGGGAACCCAGGTGGACGCGGGCTCCGCGAAGGATGGCGGCACGGTGCCCGTGCACATGGAGGATGAATCCGGCGGGTGCAGTGCCGGCGCCACCGCGCTTCCGGGTGTACTGGCCTGGTGGCTGCTCGCCGGGCTCGGGTGGAGGCCCCGCCGGTAACCCGCCGCGCGTGGCACCTGGGCGTTCGGCGACAGGATGATTAGCGTTTCGCCACGGGGAGGTGGACGTGGCGAAACCGCGCCAGGCGGTCCGGAAGCAGACGCGCACGCCGCATGAGCGGCGGCATGACACCGCGCTGCTCATCATCGACGTCATCAACGACCTGGAGTTCCCCGGCGGGGAGAACGTCCTGCCCTGGGCGCTGCGCATGGTGGAGCGCCTGGGCCCCTTCGCGGAGCGGATGCGCAAGGCGGGCGTCCCGGTCATCTACGTCAACGACAACTTCGACCTGTGGCGCAGCAGCTTCACGGACGTCTACAAGCACTGCACCCGGAAGGACAGCCGGGGCCGGCAAGTCGCCCGCGCGCTCAAGCCCCAGCCGGACGACTACTTCATCCTCAAGCCCAAGCACTCGGCCTTCTTCGCCACGTCGCTGGTGCCCCTGCTGGAGCACCTGGGCACGAAGAAGCTGCTGCTCGCGGGCATCGCCACCAACCTGTGCGTCTTCTTCAGCGCCCACGACGCGCACATGCACGAGTTCAAGATCACCGTGCTCAGCGACTGCTGCTGCGCGGAGAGCGACAAGGACCACGACCTGGCCCTGGATCAGCTCCAGCGCTTCCTGCGGGTGCGCGTCTGCCGCGGGGACGAGGTGCACCTGCAACCCCGCTCGCGCCGCCGCGCCACGCGAAAGCCCCCGCCAGAATGGAAGTGACGGGGGCTGCCTGACACGGTGGAGGACGGCTCAAACGTCCTTGTCGTCGTCATCATCGTCGTCGTCGAGGATGTGGCACTTGCCGGCATCCTCGTCGAGCGCCTTGCCGATGAACTCCTTCACCAGGTCGTCGCCGTTGAAGACCAGGGACAAGGAGTTCTGCTCACCGCCCACGTCCTCCTTCTTGTCCAGGACGAGCTTGCCGCCCAGCGCCGTCGCGCTCCCGTCGACGTGCGCGCCCGCGGGCACCCGCACCTCTCCGCCGATGGACACCACGTCGCCCTTCACCTTCGCGCCGGGCTCCAGGATGACGCGGCCCCGGATGGCGGCCACGTCGTTGTCCACCACCGCGCCCTTCTTCACGATGACGTCGCCATCCACGGCGACCGCGTCCTTGATCTTCTCCCCGGGCTCGATGACCAGGTTCGTCCCCTGGACCGCCTTGCTCCCGTCCTTGACGTTGACGCAGATGGTCTTGGCGGGAGCCTTGGCCGGCTTCTTCGCCGGTTCCGCCGCCAGGGCAGGCACGGCCAGTGAGCAGGCAAGCAACAGGGTGGGAAGGAACGGGCGGCGCATGGCGGAGACCTCCGGAACGCGGAAGGGGAGCGGCATGCCCTTGCTACGGACGGCCGCGCCCCCCATTGCATCCGGTGCCCTGCCTCAGCCGAGCACGCCCTTCGCCGCGTCGATGGCCTCATGAGTCCCCGCGAGCGCGAGGATGTCACCCGCGCGCAGCACCTCCTGCGCGGTGGGCACCAGCACGCCTGCTTCGCCCCGCCGGATGGCCAGCACCGTGGCCCCCGTCATGCCGCGCAGGTTGAGCTCCGCCAGGGTCCGGCCCACCGCCGCGCTGGACTCGCCGAGCGCCACCGACTCCGGTTCGCCAATGCCGGGCAGCATCTGACGCACGCCGTGCAGCACGTCTTTTGACGGCTCGTCCTCGTCGCCCTTGGCGTGGGACTGGGCCGCGAGCGCCTCCACGATGACCTGCGCGCCCGCGCGCATGTGTCCCTGCAGGTTCGTGGCGCTCTTCCAGAAGGCGAAGCCCATCACGCCCAGGGACACCAGCAGCACCACCGCGCCCGGCACGCCGGGAATGAACGGCTGGGTGATGGCCAGCACCGGCACGCCCACCATGAAGACGCTGGCCAACTGGAGCGCCACCACCAGCACCCGCCGAGGCGCCGCCGCCAGGTCCACCCTGCCGTTGGCGGCCGCCGGTAGCGCGCCCTCCGCCAGCACCACGCCCAGCCGCCGCCCCATCCGCACGATGCCCACGCAGAAGGGCAGGGCCAGCGCCGTGGACAGGCCGATGACGATCCACGGCGTCATCGTCTTGCCCCAGCCCATGCGCTCGTCGATGAACTCCGTCACCTGGGGCAGCAGCACGGACGTGCCGATGACGATGATGGTGATGAACGCCGCGTCCAGGAGCATCAGCAGTGCCATGCGCCGCACGCGCGCGCCCACCGTCTTCTGGCGCGGCGACGTGCGCAGGTTCTCCACCCAGCTGCCGTACAGCGACGCGAACGTCTGCAGCGGCGCCGGCAGCTTGCGGTCCACCCAGTTGGCGATGGGACCGGACGCGCGGATGAGCCACGGCGTGGTCAGCGTGGTGATGGCGGACACGGCCACCGCCACCGGGTATAGGAACGTGCCCGTGGCCTTCAGGGACAGGCCCAGGCCCGCGATGATGAAGGAGAACTCGCCAATCTGGGACAGGCTCAGGCCCGCCTGCACGGACGTGCGCGTACCGTTGCCCGTGAAGAACGCGCCCAGCGACACGCTGAGGATCTTCCCCACGACGACCACACCGGTGAGCACCGCGATGGCCGCCCAGTGCTCGCGGATGAGCGCCGGGTCGATGAGCATGCCCACCGACACGAAGAACACCGCGCCGAACAGGTCGCGCACCGGCTGCACCAGGTGTTCAATCTCCTTGCCCTCGCCGGACTCCGCCACCAGCGAGCCTGCGAGGAACGCGCCCAGCGCCACCGAGTAGCCGAACGTCTGCGCCAGCAGCGCGCCCGCGAAGCAGATGCCTACGCTGCTGACGAGCGTCGTCTCCGGCCGCTGGAGCTTCGTGATGGCGCGCATCAACCGGGGCACGACGAACAGGCCAATGCCGACCAGCCCCACGAGGAACGCGGCCAGCTTGCCCACCGTCAGCGCCAGGTCCCAGGCGGACAGGCCCGAGCCGGTGGACACCGCGGTGAGCATGGCCATCAGCAGGATGCCGATGAGGTCCTCCACGATGAGGATGCCCACCACGATGCCGCGCAGCGCGCCCCGGATGTTCTGCTCGTCGAACGCCTTGGCGATGATGGTGGTGCTGGAGATGGCGATGCAGCAGCCAGTGAACAGGCTCTCCAGCATCGTCCAGCCGAAGGCGCGGCCAACGATGAAGCCCAGCCACACCATCACGCTGCACTGGATGACGGCGGTGAGCCCCGCGGTGGGCCCCACCTGGAACAGCCGCCGCAGGCTGAACTCCAGCCCCAGGGAGAACATCAGCAGGATGACGCCCAACTCCGACAGCGTCTGCACGATGCCCGGGTCCGCCACCAGGGGGATGGGGACGTGCGGTCCTATGATGAAGCCCGCGAGGATGTAGCCCAGCACCACCGGCTGGCGTAGGCGCTGGAAGAGGACCGTGGTGACCGCCGCGACACAAAGGACGGTGGCGAGGGCTTGGAGGAACGCGTGGGCGTCGTGCATGGGGGCGCCTCTGGAGGTGATGGGCTCGCGATAACCGGCCCCGCCCGTGCTGCGCGGGGCCGGATCCACTGGAAGTTAGGGCGGACTCAGCTGCATCGCTCGAGGGCAATGGCCCCGACGATGATGAGAAGGCACAGCAGTCCGCTCCACAACAGGCGCGCGCCCTGCCACTGATCGTGGGTAGCGCCGCCCTGCTGGGTCTGCTGCGAAGGGGGAGAGGTGGGCTCGGGGGAAGGGGATGAAGACAAGGAGGAAGGCCTCGCGCGGCCGCGAAGGGCGCACCGCGTGCTGAAAGGGTTGTGTCGTGGGAAGGGCCTGCCCGCCGGGTCCTCAGGGGTCACACCGGGGTGGAGACGGGCGCGGGCCTACGAACGAGAGAAGGGGGACGAAAAGAACCGCTCAGCCCCAGACGGGTGGGCCCTGCGCCGGGCAGTTCACCGTCCGGGGACGGTCCGCCAGCGGCGTGAGCCGGGAGGGCAGGGCTCGGGCAAGCAGGCCCTCGGCCAGCGCCAGCATCCGCGCGTCATGGCGCGCGAGGAGCGCGCGCAGCGTGTCCAGCCGGGGCGCGACGGGCGTCGGAGGGCGGAGGCCGGAACCACCGCCATCCACCTGGTCGCGCGAGCCCCGCGGCGCGGCCACGTGCGAGCCATGCAGCAGCCCCGCTTCCTCCCACCCCAGCTTCGGGAAGGAAGGCGTGCGCGATACCACGGGGGCCCGGGCCGCCACGCCCTCCGCGCGGAGGGGGCCCGGCGAATGCCCCACCAGCCCCAGGAACCCGGCCACCACCGCCGCGCACACGACCGCCGTCAGGGCGAACCTGATCTCGCGGGGGGCTTCACGCCCGGTGTGAGGGAGGACCGGCGTCATGGATGGGAGGGCTTAAGCGTGTCGCACCGGATGCGACAGTCGGACGACGACAAAAAGCGAGTCAGCGGAAGGCCTTTATACGCAGCAGGGTCCTGACGCACCTCGGAAAATCGCGCCCTTGGCGACGAAACCGTCACGTGATGACGCGCCAGGCTGATTTCAGCATCGCTCCAGATTGACGTTGCCACCCGCCAGGGGGTATCCCCTTTCGGTAACCGAAAATGCGAACCATTCTCAACTTCGACGACGGATTGGGCGCTGGCCCGACGCTGCCGCAGGCTGCGACCGCCCGTGCGGATGCGGCGCGGAGTCCGGTGGGGCTCTTCCAGTCCGCGAGCGCGACGGCGGAGGAGGGATGGGGGCGCTGGAGCGGGGCCCTGGTGACCGCGACCGCGGCGCACGTTCTGGCGGTGGTGGTGGGCGTGATGGTGGCGAACCCGCCGCCGGCGGAGGTCAAGAAGCCGGAGCCGGAGCTGGTGCTGATGGCCTACGCGCCGCCTCCGCCGCCTCTGGGCGGTGGCGCGGTGAAGCAGGCGACTCCAGAGCCCGTGAAGTCGGTGGTACCGAAGCCGCGCCCCAAGCACCGGGAGCTGGTGGTGCCCGCGAAGGTGCCGGAGCCGGTGAAGGAGACGCCGGTGGAGCAGGTGGAGACCCCGGCCGCGACAGAGGTGTCCGCGGTCGCGTCGCAGGCGCCCGCGGGTCCGGGCGTGCCGGACGGCGTGGTGGGTGGCGTCGTCGGGGGCGTGGTGGGCGGAATCGTGGGCGGCAAGGTCGGTGGGCAGGGCACCGCGCCGCCCATCTACACGCCGCGCGAGGTGATGAAGCTGCCGGTGCTGCTGTCGGGCAAGCCGGAGTATCCGCGCCGCGCCCGTGAGGATGGCATCACCGGCGTGGTGATGGTGATGGTTGTCATTGGCACGGACGGCTCGGTGGAGCCGGGTTCGCCGCGCATCCATCGCTCGGTGCCGGGCCTGGACGAGGCCGCGCTCGAGTCCGTGGCGGGCTGGCGCTTCTCGCCGGCCCTGGGACACGACGGCGCGCCCGTGCGCGTGAAGGTCGTGATCCCGGTGAAGTTCGCCCTGAGGTAGTTCCTTCGCAGTCCGGTAGAAGCCTTCATGAATCCCAAGCTCCGCTCGATTCTCTTCTGGATCCACCTGATCTGCGGCCTCATCGTGGGGCTCGTCGTCGGGGTGATGTCTTTCACGGGCGCGGCGATCGCGTTCGAGTCGCAGATCATCGACTGGGCGGACCGTGACGCCCGCCACGTGACGCCTCCCGCGGAGGGGACTCCCCGCCTGACGCTGGAGGAGCTGCTCGCGAAGGTGAAGGAGGCGAAGCCCGCCGTGCCGCCCTCCGGCGTGACGGTGTACCCGGGGGCGGACAGCGTGGTGTCGGTGGCCCTGGGTCGCGGCGCCGCGGTCTACGTCAATCCCTACACCGGTGAAGTGCGCGAGCCGGGGGCGCAGGGCTGGCGGTCGTTCTTCAACACGATGGAGGATCTGCACCGCTGGCTCGCGGCGTCCGGCGACAACCGCGCGGTGGGCAAGGCCATCACCGGAGTGGCCAACCTGGCGTTCCTGTTCCTGGGCCTCACCGGCCTGATCCTGTGGTGGCCGCGCAAGTGGAACCTGCGCGCCATGCGTCCCATCCTGTGGTTCCGCCGCGGGCTCAAGGGCAAGGCGCGCGACTTCAACTGGCACAACGTCATCGGCTTCTGGTCGCTGCCCGTGCTGGTGGTGCTGACCACGTCTGGCGCGGTCATCTCCTATAAGTGGGCGTCGAACCTGGTCTTCACGCTCACCGGCAACGAGCCGCCCGCCGCGCAGGGGCCCATCGCCGCGGCGCCCGTCGTCGTCCCCACGCCCGCGCCGGGGACGCAGCCCCAGCCGCTGGATGCGCAGTTCGCGGCGGTGATGAAGCAGTCCAACGCCTGGGAGACCATCACCCTGCGCCTGGCCACGCCTCAGGGCGCTGGCGCCCCCGGTGGTCGTCCCGAGGGTGCCGCGCGAGGCGAGGGTGGCCCGCGTGGCGAAGGCGCTCCGCGCGGTGAGGGTGGCCAGCGCGGCGAAGGTCGTGCGGAAGCTCGCGGCGGTCCGAAGGGTCCGCAGGCCAGCGCCTTCACCGTTCGCGAGCAGGAGCGCTGGCCGCTCTTCGCCAACAACACGGTGTCGCTGGATCCGTTCACGGCCCAGACGCTGAAGACGGAGACGTACGCGGACTTCAACAGCGGCCGGAAGGTGCGCACGTGGCTGCGCTTCCTGCACACCGGCGAGGCGCTCGGGTGGGTGGGCCAGCTCATCGCGGCGCTCGCGTCCTTCGGCGCCGTGTTCCTCGTCTACACCGGCTACGCGCTCTCCTGGCGCCGCTTCGTTCCGCGCCGGAAGACGCAAGCCGTGGCGCCCCCGGCCCCGGTGGCACCGCCCGCGGAAACGAATACAAACGCCGCCTGAAGTGACAATTCAGTAAACCCAGACATCCCCGGGGCCCGGACCACGAGAGCGGATCCGGGCCTCTTTGTTTTCACTCGGCGGCGTGTGGCATTCGGCTGTCTGATACAAAGCAGTGCTGTAACGATCGCCTGTCTTTGCGACTCAGCGTGCTGACGGGAAGAAATTTCTTGTAACGCGAATCAGGGTCCTGCATATGAGAATCATTCTCATTTAGACAGTGCTTCCCATCCCGAGGGGATTCGTGTCCACAGCCAAGCCCGGTCGTACTGGTATCCGCTCTTCGAATGGCAACCCTGGAGGCGTGCGCGGCACGCTCTGGCCCTGGGGTCCCGCTGCCGTGGGTCTTGCCTCCGCGCTGGCCGCGGGTGGCGCGGTCGCGCAGGAGACGCCGGTGACGGGTGAGACGTCCGCGCCGGTGCAGGAGTCCCGGCCGGCGGAGAACGCCCCCGTGGGTCAGGATGCCCCGGCCCCCGAGCGCACCCCGGAGTCCGCGCCCGCTGGCGCGCCGGAGGCGCAGGCCGGTCAGGACGACGCGTACGTCCTGCCGGAAGTGTCCGTGGAAGGGGAGACGGAGAAGTACAACGTCACCGAGCCCAGCCTGGCCCGCCTGCCGCGGCCGCTGGTGGACACGCCGCAGACCATCACGGTGGTGCCCGAGCGCGTGATGGAGGAGCAGCAGGCGACGACGCTGCGCGACGCGCTTCGCAACGTGTCCGGCATCACGGTGACGGCGGGCGAGGGTGGCCGCCAGGGTGACTCCTTCTCGCTGCGCGGCTTCTCCGCCCAGACGGACACGCTGCGCGACGGCGTGCGGGACCTGGGCTGGTTCACCCGCGACACGTTCAACCTGGAGGGCGTGGAGGTCTACTTCGGCCCGTCGTCGGTGCTGTTCGGCCGCGGCTCCACGGGCGGCGCCATCAACCTGGTGACGAAGAAGGCGCGCAAGGGCTCCTTCACGGACCTGCGCCTGTCGGGCGGCACGGCGCCGATTGGCCGCATCGAGGCGGACGTCAACCAGGAGCTGTCCGACAGCGTGCAGTTCCGCGTGAGCGCCGTGGGGCAGCTGGCGGGTGTCGCGGGCCGTGACATCGTCAAGGAGAACCGGGCGGGCATCGCGCCGTCCGCGCGCTTCCAGCTGGCGGACAAGGTCGCCCTGGAAGTGGACTACTTCTACCAGCACGAGGACAGCGTGCCGGACTACGGCCAGCCGTACTTCAACGGCTACCCCGTGGGCGTCACGCTGGACGTGCCCCGTGAGAACTTCTACGGCGTGAAGGATAGCGACACGGAGATCGTCAACGTCCACATCGGCTCGGCGCGCCTGCTGGCGGACCTGGGCAACACCTTCCGCCTCACGAACACGCTGCGCTACGGCGGTGTGGACCGCTTCGCCCGGCCCACCGCGCCGCGTGGCCTGACGCCGGCCACGAACCCCACCACCATCGGCCGCCAGCGCTTCGAGACGACCGCGGACAACACCTACTTCGCGGACCAACTGGACGTGCGCGGCGTGTTCAACACGGGCTTCCTCAAGCACACCGCCAACTTCGGCCTGGACGTGTCCCGCGAGCAGCGTGAGCAGGGGCGCACCAACCTCACGACGGCGACCGGCAACCTGCCCGCGGACCTGTTCGATCCGGACAACAGCCCGGACCTGTCCGGCGTGAACCGCGTCCCGGGCGCCACCAACTACAGCCGTCAGTGGAACCTGGGCGCGTACGCGTCGGATCAGATCCAGATCGGCAAGTACGTGGAGGTGCTGGGCACCCTGCGCCTGGACAACCTGCACAGCGACTACGAGACCAAGGCCGCGAACGGTGACGTGGCCGCCTTCGAGCAGGAGAACAGCCTGTTCAACTGGCGCGTGGGCCTGGTGCTCCACCCGGCGGAGAACACCAGCGTCTACGGCATGTACGGCACGTCCCAGAACCCGAGCGCGGAGCTGGCCACGCTGGCCAACGACACCGTCACGCTGGATCCGGAGAAGAACGAGACCTTCGAGGTCGGCGCCAAGGCGGACCTCATCGCGGAGCGCCTGAGCGTCAACGCCGCGCTCTTCCGCACCCACAAGCTGAACGCGCGCGTGCCGAACTCGGATCCGGACGGCCCGCCCACCGTGCTGGAGGGCAAGCAGCGGGTGCAGGGCTACGCGCTCGGCGTCGCGGGTTCGCCGGTGCGCCGCTGGAACGTGTTCGCCAACTACACGTTCCTGGACGCGAGCATCCGCGAGCACAGCAATGAGTTCCTGGTGGGCCAGCGCCTGGTGAACACGCCCAAGCGCAGCTTCTCGCTGTGGACCACCTACGCCATCCTGGACAACCTGTCCGTGGGCGGCGGCGCCACCTACCAGGACGTGGCCCCGGTGAACAACCCGGCCAACGCGACGGTGCTGCTCACCAAGGTCCCCAACTTCTGGCGCTTCGACGCGTTCGCGTCGTACTCCATCAAGAAGGTGGACCTGCAGCTGAACGTCTACAACCTGACCGACAAGCTCTATTACGACTCGTACTACGGCGGTCAGGCCGTGCCGGCGGACGGTGTGTCCGCCCTGCTGTCCGCGCACGTGCGGTTCTAGTCGCGCGCAATTCCTGCCGGGCGTAGGAGGACGTCCATCATGATGGTGCACATCCCGCAGGTCCTCACGCCCGAGCAGGTGGCCCACTGCCGCGCCGTCTTCGACAAGGCGGCGTGGGAGGATGGCCGGACCACCGCCGGCAAGCAGTCCATGCAGGTGAAGAAGAACCTCCAGCTGTCCGAAGGCAGCCCCGCTGCCCGGGAGCTGGGGGACCTGGTGCTGGCCGGCCTGGAGAAGAGCCCGCTGTTCATCTCCGCCGTGCTGCCCCAGCGCGTGTTCCCGCCGTTGTTCAACCGCTACGAGCACGGGATGGACTTCGGCTCGCACGTGGACAACGCCATCCGGCCCATCCTGGGCACCAACCAGCGCATCCGCACGGACGTGTCCGCCACGCTCTTCCTGAGCGACCCGGACAGCTACGACGGCGGTGAGCTGGTGGTGGAGGACACTTACGGCAACCACGCGGCGAAGCTGCCCGCGGGGGACCTCATCGTCTACCCGTCCACCAGCCTGCACCACGTCACGCCGGTGACGCGCGGCGTGCGGCTGGCGTCATTCTTCTGGATCCAGAGCATGATCCGCGACGCGGGGCAGCGCTCGCTGCTCTTCGACATGGACACGTCCATCATGCAGCTCACCCGCGAGGTGCCCAAGAGCCCCGCGCTGGTGATGCTCACGGGCGTGTACCACAACCTCTTGCGCCAGTGGGCCGAGCCCTGACCGTTACTCCGGGCTGACGTGCAGGGTGAGCACCGGGCACGCGGCGTGGCCCACCACCTTCTGCGCCACGCTGCCCAGCAGCATGCGGGTGAGCCCCTTGCGCTGGTGCGTGCCCATCACGATGAGGTCGTACTTCCCGCGCTCGGCCTCCTCCAGCACCACGTTGCCCGCCTCGCCAATCACCACGCGGTGGGACAGCGCGACGGGCGCGGTGCCGTCCACCTTGCGCAGCAGCGCCTCCAGTTCCTTGCCCGCGGTGTCGCGCGCCATCGCCTCCAGCGAGTTGGCGTCCCAGCCGGGCGAGGCCACCAGCAGATCCGGCGCCACGTACTGCGGCGGCTCCCAGGCGTGTACGACGTCCACCGTCGCGCCGAAGGGGCGGGCGAGTTGCAGCGCGTAGTCCACGACGGACCGGGAACCGTCCTTCAGGTCCACCGGTACGAGGATGCGTGAAGGGCCAGCCATGGGTGTCCTCCTCCAGCGGGAACAATGAACGATTAATGCCCGCCCGCCTCCAGGGCAAGGGGGCGTGCAGGGGGAGCCGAGCAGCGGGGCGGGCACGCAGGGCGACCCGCGCATGGACACCTTCTTGTCCGAGGTCCTGCCCCCATATGCGCCCTCCCATCGACAACGGTACCGTGCTCATCATCGGCGCAGCTGGCGGCATCGGCCGCGAGCTTGCCCGGCTGCTCTCCCCACGGGTCAGGACCCTGGTGCTCGTCGCGCGCGACATGGACGACCTGGGGAGCCTGCGGGAGGAGCTGCTCGTCCGGAATCCCACCCTGGGGGTGATGATCCGCGCGTGCCGGCTGGATGATCCGCGCGCGGTGGACGCCCTGTTCGAGCACCTGGAGCGCCACTACGTCCGCGTGGACGTGCTCATCAACAACGCGGACCATTCCTCCAGCGGCCTGTACGCGGAGGAGCGCTGGAAGCGCATCGAGGAGCTGGTGCAGGCGAACGTGCTGGCCCCGGCGATGATCACCCACCGCCTGCTGGGCCCCATGCTGGAGCGCGGGCGGGGCGGCATCCTCACGGTGGGCTCGGGCGCGGCGCGCCTGTTCCTCCCGGGGGCGGTGGCGTTCTCCGCCACGCAGCGCTTCCTGGATGGCTTCAGCGAGTCCCTGCGCCTGGAGCTGAAGGACGCGGGCATCCCCGTCACCTTCGTGGCCGCCGGCCCGCTGGCGCTGGAGCCGCACCTGGACGGAGAGGTGACGCCGTTCTTCGAGCTGTCCCTGCGCCAGTGCGCCCGCGAGGCCCTGGCGGGCTTCGAGCGGGGCGAGGCGCTGGTGTACCCCGGCTTGGGGCACCGCTGGGCGATGCGGCTGTTGCGCCTGCTGCCGCGCTCCTTCAAGCGGGGCCTGGGGCGGCTGGCGCTGGGCGGCTTGAAGCGAACGCTGCTCCTGAAGCCGACCGGGCCCACCGGAACGGATGCGCCCCCCCAGCGCGTGCTGCTGGCCGGAGGGGAGCCTTCATCCGTGACGTAGACGCCAGGCGACTACAGGCCGATTTCGGCCAGACGCGCCTTCACGCGCGTGGCCTTCACGCCGGTGTTGGCCGTGCCGCGGCCCTGCGAGTTGCCGCCGATGCCGATGTGGTGCAGCGCCACCACCTGGTGGGTGGACGTGGAGATGACGGGCGAGCCGGACGAGCCGCCCAGCGTGTCCGCGTCGTAGGAGATGTCCGTGGTGCTGTAGTTGCCGTTGAGCACCTTGCCCGGCGAGGACTTCTTCGTCGGCACGCAGGACGACGTCGTGTAGTAGTCGCAGTTCTGGTTCACGACGTACACGGTGGCGTTCGTCGCCGCGTTGGCGCTGGCAACGGTGAGGAAGCCGTACACCTGGCCGGGCAACTGGCCGTTGACGGCCGAGCAGCGCAGCGCCGTCATGTCGTCACCGCTCCAGGTCTTGATGAACGTGTCGCACGCGTACCAGACGCGCGAGCCGGACGCGATGCCGTCCTCGTAGTTGAACGACACGCGCGCGCCCACCGCTTCCGAGGCGCTGCCCACGCAGTGGTTGTTGGTGATGACCACGTCGTTGGACACCAGCCACGCCGTGCAGCGGCTGCCCACCGCCGGGATGGAGAGGTAGCCCACCGCCAGGGACTTCGTGCGCTGCGTGCCCGTGAGGGACGTGGCGCTCACCCAGTTCAGCGTGCCCACGATGACGTTGGACTCCTGCGACGCGAGCGGCTCCGCGTCCGGCACGTCCATGGGCTCCACGGAACCACACGCCGTCAGGCCCATCACCAGCATCGCACCCACGAGCTTCTTCGCGGCCATCACTGAATCTCCCCCCGCGCGGCATTGCGCGGCGCGGGGGGCCTACGCACGCCCCGTGCCATGGCTCCCGTCAGAGGGAGCCCGGCGTCACGCCCCCGTGACACTGGTGCGTGGATGCTCCGTGCAACCCGGTTGCGATTGTAAAGAAACGTCACATTCCGCGGCGAATCCCCAGCCATCCCGGGAACTTGCGTGATTTTCCGGGAGTGCCGCTTTTGCGGACATGCGGGGGTGTCCCTGTCCCAGGCGGAGACAGGGGCGGGGAGGGCGGAGTTCTTCAGCCGATGATCATGTCCTCGCGCTCGAGGGTGCCTTCCTCGAAGCGGCGGAGGTTGAAGCGGGTGAAGAGCTCATCGGAGTCGCCGGAGGTCATCCATTGGGCCATCCGCTCCGCGACGGCGGGGGCCATCATGAAGCCGTGGCCCACGAAGCCGGACAGCTGCAGCAGGTTGTCCAGGCCGGGGGTGCGCCCGAGGATGGGGTTGTTGTCCGGGGTGACGTCGTAGAGGCCGCCCCACTGGCGCAGCACCTTCACCTGGCCCACGTGCGGCAGCTGCTCCGTGAGGGCCTGGGCGAAGCGCGCCACGAAGCGCAGGGTGCTGCCCATGTTGGGGCCGGCGGGCTCCTTCGGGTCACCCATGCCGCCCACGATTTCGCCGCGCATGGACTGGCTGAAGTACAGGCCCGTGTCGAGCACCGACACCAGCGGCGATAGGAAGGGCTTGAGCGGTTCGGTGCTGAGGATTTCGTGGCGGTGCGGCTCGTTGGGCAGCGTCACGTCCGCCAGCTTCGCCACCTGCGGGCTCCACGCGCCGGAGGCGAGCACCACGGTGTCGCAGGCGATGTCGCCCCGGTCCGTCTTCACCTTGCGCACCTGGCCGTTGCTCGTCTCGAAGCCGGTGACGTGGGTGTACGTCTCCACCTTCACGCCGCGCTTCACGCAGCCCTGCGCGTAGCCCCACAGGAAGGCCCAGGGGAAGATGACGCCGTCCTCCGGGTTGTAGGCCGCCGTCACGCAGTCCTTCATCGTGAGGTCCGGGACGATCTGCCGCGCCTCGTCCGCGGTGATGATGCGCGTGGGCACGCCGTACTTGTTGTGCAGGGCGGCGTTGCGATCCAGGCGGTACGCGGTGTCCTTGCGCTTGGCCAGGAACAAGTAGCCACCCTGGCGCAGCCACACGTTGACGCCCAGGTCGCGCGCGAAGCCCTTCATCAGGTCGATGGAGCGCTTGGCCAGCTCAATCAGCGCCGGGGTGCCCCACTGCATGCGCACGCCGCCGCCGTTGCGGCCGGACGCGCCCGCGCACAGGTAGCCGCGCTCCAGGACGACGACGTCCGTCTCACCGCGCAGGGCCAGGTTGTACGCCAGCGACAGGCCCATGATGCCGCCGCCGATGATGACCACCTTCGCCTTCTGGGGCACCGGGCCTTCCGGGCGCAGGGCGGACGGGAAGTGCTCCAGCTCCTGGGGCACGCCGCCCACGGGCGGGACGGACTCGTCCACGGGTGCGCTGGCGAGCACGCGCAGCTCCGTGGGGTACAGCGGCGGGCGCGGCGTGAAGGGCACCACGCCCTCCGGCTTGAGCGCCGGGGCCTTCTGCTTGAGCAGCGCGGCCACCGCGGAGTGGCAGCTCTTGCCCTGGCAGATGCCGGTGCCGAAGCCCGTGTAGCGCTTCACCGACTCCACGTCGTGGTAGCCGCGCTCGATGGCGTGCTCCACGTCCGTGACGGTGACGTCCTCACAGGTGCAGACGAGCGCCTTGCTCATGACAGCCCTCCCATCAGCGCCTGCGCCGCGCGTGCGCCCATGGCCGCGGCGTCCTTCGCCGAGCCTGGCTTCGCCACGTCGCCCGCGACGAACACGTCCCCCGCCTGCGTGCGCCCGTCCGCGTCCGCCTCGACCCGGAAATGGCCCGCGTCCGCGTCGAACTCCACCTTCGCGCCGCCCTGGCGCGCCAGCTCGAAGCCCGGCGTCACCGGCACGGACACCACCACCGCGTCGCACGACACCTTCTGCTTGCGGCCGCCCTGGGGCGTGAAGCTCAGCGCCGTCACTCCGCGCAGGCCGTGGGCCTTGAGGCCGTCACCGATGACGGCCTTGGGGTGCGCGTTCGCGGGCAGCGGGCCCTTCAGGTCCACCACCGCCGCCACCTCCACGCCGCGCTGGGTGAACAGGTGCGCCAGCGCGTGCAGCTCCGGGCCGTGGCCCACCAGCGTCGCCACCTGGGGCGCCACGTCGTGCTTGCGCAGGAGCAGGCTGGCCGCGCGGCCCGCGATGACGCCGGGCAGGTCGTTGTTCTCGAAGGGGAGGGTGGGGGGATGGCCGCCCACCGTGAGCAGGAAGCGCTTCGCGTAGACCTTGAGCAGCCGCACGTTCGCCGACTCCTGCGACGCGACCGCCAGGTAGCGGCCGTGCTCGTCGTCATACAGGCCGATGACGGTGGCGTTGCGCACCACGCTGCCCTGCGGGAACGCGGTGGCCTCCGGCACGAAGGGCGCGTTCTCCTCCGGGACTCCGTGGGCCAGCCGTCCGCCCAGGTTCGCGTCGCGCTCGAAGAGCAGGAAGGGCACGCCCTGTCCGGCGAGCACCCGCGCCGCGTCCAGGCCCGCCGCGCCGCCGCCCACCACCGCGACGGTGGTGTGGAAGGTGCGAGGGGGCAGGGGCTCCGGGCCCGCTGCCTTGGGCAACAGGCCCAGGCCGGCCAGCTGCCGGGCCACTCGCGCCATCACGTCCTCCGCCACCGGCACGCCCGCGAACATCTCGTGATGGTCCAGGCGCTTGGGGAAGAACCAGTCGATGGTCTCGAAGATGTCCACCTTCGCGGACGGGTACGCGTTCTGCCGCTCCAGCCGCATGCCCTCCTTCGCGGGGGTGCGGCACGTGTAGACGTTGGGCAGCCCGTCCACGCGCATGAGGCAGTGCGAGCAGGCCGCGGCGAAGCAGTACGGCCCGCGCGGGCGGTGGTACTTCACGGAGCGGGAGAGGACGTTCTCGCCCGCGGCGATGAGGGAGCACGCCACCGGCTCGCCTTCGATGGCGGGGATGCTCTCGCCCTCGAGGTCCACGGTGATGGCCCTGCCGCGCGGGGTTGCGTCTGGGAGGCGTCGCATGGGTGCCGCGCAAAATGGCGCACCCGACGGAGCCGGTCAAAGCCTGTCAGCGGCCGCCCGCCCACCGTCAACACCCGGTCACGACAGCGCAGGTGATGGCGCGCGAGCACGGCACTTGTTGGAGAAGGAAAAGCCCCACTCCCGGTGCGCTTGGGAGCGGGGCTTCATGATGCGGTGTGGCAAGCCGGGGGGCCGTGAGGCCGGGTGCGTCAAACCGGGTGCTCGCTCCGGGGGAAGATGGGCTCCGGCATGCCCCGGCCGCGGTAGCCGAACCGGGTGCGGATGACCGCTCCGAAGGCCAGCGGGTTGAGGATGAGGTTGAGCAGCACGCCCACCACCGGGATGTGGCTGATGAGCAGGATGAGGCCCAGGCCCAGGGCGAGCACCACCGCCTGCGTCTTGCGGCCGCGCATCACCGGCAACCGCGTGCCCACCTCGCTGGCGATGGCCGCGTAGCCCAACGCCGTGCCCAGCATGGAGGCGACCAGGAGGGCGAACGCCACCGGGATGCCGATGAGCGTGATGCACAGGACGATGGTCAACGGGATGAGGGCCAGCGCGCCCACGATGCCCACCCAGAAGTTGCGGGCGGGGTTGGCGCGGATCTCATCGCCCAGCTCCTTCATGCGCGCCGGGAAGAACATCTGCCCCAGGAAGCCCAGGCCGAAGAGGAGCGCGAACTGGAGGATGAAGGACGCCAGGCCCCCGCCGCGGCTGCCTCGGTCGTCATCGTCGTCGTCGTGGTCCACCGACGCGTCGTGGTTCTGCCCGTCCTGCATGCCGCGCTTGATCTCCCCGGCCACCATGCGGCCCAGGCCCGCGCCGCCGAAGGACTCCAGGCTGCCCTCCACGATGGCGCCGTCCGCCTTCTGCACCTGCCCGCCGAAGGCGGACACGTCGCCCTCCACCTGCGCGTTGGGGCCCAGGATGACGTTGCCGCCGAAGGCGTGCGCGTCTCCCTCCACGTGGCCCTGGATCTCCAGGTTGCCGCCGAAGGCGACCGCGTCGTCCTCCACGGTGCCCTTCACGATGAGGTTGCCGCCGTACACGACGGCGCTCTCCACGGACTCGCCCTCCTTCACCTCCAGGTTCTGTCCGCGCGCCACCACGTCCCGGGCTCCGCGCTTGCCCTTCTTGTGCTTGAAGCTGTCGCGGAAGCTGCGGATCTCCTCGCGGATGCGCTGCTTGGCGGCCTCGGCCTCTTCCTTCGCGGCCTGCTTGGCCTCATCGCGAGCGTGCCTCGCCTCTTCGCGGGCCTCCTCGCGCGCCTCCCGGGCCTCTTCCTGCGTCGCGTCCTCGTCCAGGGAGGGCGGGGC
>NZ_RAWP01000076.1:0-49986 GCF_003668935.1 Corallococcus sp. AB032C
GGGCAACCGGAGCGGGGCGCGCACGGCGCCGGCCAGGACCAGGGCGCCCACCACCTTGTCCACGGCGTTGTGGCGGCCCACATCCTCATAGGAGGCGAGCAGCTCGCCATGGGCATCCAGCGCGGCGGCGGCGTGCACTCCACCGGTGTGTTCAAACGTGTGTTGGATGTCGCGCAGGCGTTCGGTGGCGCGGGCCACGGTGTGGGCGGAGAGGACGGGGCCTGGGGCGACGGGGGCGCACGTGGCCATCAGGTCGTCCACGTCGCGGCGGCCGCACACGCCGCAGGCGGAGGTGGTGAGGGTGCCGCGGCGGGTGGCCTCCACGCGCTCCAGGTCGAGCACGGCACCGGCGGCGGGGACGACCTCCAGCACGTTGCCGTACCCTTCCTCGCCGGGGTGGCCGCAGTGGAACAGGCTGCCCAGGTCGTCGCGGTCGTTGAGGATGCCTTCGGCGAAGAGAAAACCCACCGCCAGCTCGCGATCATGCCCGGGGGTCCGCATGGTGGTGGCGACGGGGTCGCCATTCACGCGGATCTCCAGGGGCTCCTCCACGGCCACGCGGTCATCCTCGGCCGCACGGAGCGTGTCTCCGTCGAAGCGGCGCACGGCGCGGTGGGTGACGCCGCGCGGTTCAGGGAGAGGAGGCTTCGCATTGGCGTTCGATGCGCGAACGTCCGGCCGCGCGGCGACCTGGCCCAGCCACCGGGTGAGGAAGTCCGCGACGGCGTGAGCGGTGGCCGGCACGCGCGGGCGCGAGGCCACGGCGGGAGGAAGCGCGGGCGCGTCCGTCACCAGGGCGAGCACGTCGGGGCGCGAGGCCGCGAGCGGTGCTTCCAGGCCCTCGCGCCACACCTCCAGCTTCGGGAGCGGGCCGTCCTTCCAGCCCTCCACGAGCACCAGGTCCACGCGGTCCGCGTCGCGCGCGAGGAGCGAGGGGGACAGGGGCTGCCGGGTGGTGAGCTGCGTGCCGTCCGGCGTGGCGAAGCCGGTGAGCGCGGCGCCCGCGGCGTCCAGGCGCGCGGTGTCGCTGCCCGGGCGGTGGAGCGGGTGTGCATCCGAGGAGTGCTTCACGTACGCGACGCGCAGGCCGCGCGAGGCCAGCTCCGGCAGCAGGCGCTCCAGGAGCGTCGTCTTGCCGGCGCTGGAGTGGCCGATGACGGCGAGCGCGGGAGGCGGCTTCACGCGGCCTCCACGGCGTGGAAGACCGGTGCGTCGAAGAGCTGCACGTCCACGGCTTCGCCCTCGGCGAAGTCGGCGCGGCCGGCGGGGAGCACGGCCCAGCCCCGGGCGGCCACGTTCTGCAGAATCTGTCCGGCGCCCTGGGGACGCAGGCGGGCCCACGGTTCGACGCTGTCCTCGCGCGCTTCGAGCGCCGCGACGGTGACGAGGTAGGTGAGGCCGGCCTGCTTGTGGCGGGGCTCGGAGAGGCGGGCGCGGGTGACGCGGCGCTGTTCGATGACGCCCTGGTGCTTGAAGAGGAGGGGCCGCGCGAACTGGTCGAACGCGACGGTGGCGGCGCCGGGGTTGCCGGGCAGCACGACGACGGCGGTGGAGCCCAGGCGGGCCACGGCCACGGGCTTGCCGGGCTTGAGCGCGACGCCGTCCACGAGGAAGCGCGCGCCCATGCGGGTGAGGACGCGCTTCACGCAGTCCTTGTCGCCCACTGACGCGCCGCCGGTGGTGATGAGCACGTCGACCTGGGGCGCGAGCTTCTCCAGCTGGGCGTGCAGCTCCGCCTCGTCGTCGCGCGAGCGGGCCAGGTGCGTGACGTCCGCGCCGGCCTCGCGGGCGAGGGCGGCCACGAGGAGGCGGTTGCTCTCGAAGACCTGGTGGGGTTGCGCGGGCTGGCCGGGGGAAACGAGCTCGTCGCCGGTGGCGATGACAGCGACGCGCGGCGCGGGGCGCACGAGCGCGGTGGCTTCGCCCAGCGACGCGAGCACGCCGAGCACGGTGGCGTCCACGCGCTGGCCGGCGGGGAACAGCGGCGTGCCGGGCATCACCTCTTCGCCGGCGCGGCGCAGGTCATGGCCGGGGGCGACGGAGACGAAGAGGTCCACATGGGTGCCGTCGTCGGTTGGGCGCGCGGCCTCCTGGCGGACGACGGCGTCCGCGCCAGGGGAGAGGGGGGCGCCGGTGAAGACGCGCGCGGCCTCGCCGGGCTGGAGGGCGCGGCGCGGGAGGTGGCCGGCGTAGACGGTGTCGACGATGCGCAGGCGCGCGGGGCGGTCGCGGTTGGCGCCCCGGGTCTCCTCGGCGCGCACGGCCCACCCGTCCATGGCGGAGTTGTCGCAGCCGGGCAGCGCGCGTGACGCGACGACGCCCGCGGCGAGGAACCGGCCATGGGCTTCCATCAAGGGAAGGCGAGCGGGGGCCGCGGGCACGATGGCATCGAGCGCGGCCAGTCGCGCGGCGGGGAGGGGAGTCAGCGGCATGCGTCCAGGAGGGGGAGCAGGACTCTACGACGGGGTGCGCGTGCCTTGTCCACACGGGGCATGGGAGCGGCGGTTGCTCCCTCCCTCTGGGGGTTGGCGAAATCCCGGGTGTGAAGCGTTCTCGCGGAGGATGAGAGGTGTGTAGGGTCGGCGGACATGGACGGATCCGCGACCTTTCCCGACGTGACGCTGGCCATCCTGGCAGGGGGGCAGGGGACCCGGCTGGGGGGCGTGGCCAAGGGGCTGCTGAGCGTGGAGGGGCTCACAACCTTGGAACGGCTGCGGGCGTTCGGGTCGCATTTCGAGGACGTGTTGCTGGTGGCGAATGTTCCGGCGCCGTACGAGCGCTTCGGGCTCCGCACGGTGGCGGACGCGGTGAAGGGCAAGGGAGCGCCGGGAGGGGTCCATGCGGCCCTGGGCGCGGCCCGCACGCCGTGGGTGTTCGCGGTGGCGTGTGACATGCCGTTCGTGACGGAGGCCGCGGCGCGGGTGGTGCTGGACGCGCGAGGCGAGGATGTGGACGCGGTGTGCATCGAGCGGGACGGACGGTGGGAGCCGTTGTTCGCGGCGTATCGTACGGAGCGGGTGTCACACTGGGGTGAAGCCTTGGTGGAGGATCCGTCTCTGCGGCAGCTGCTGATGCGGTTCCGTACGCGGACCTTGCCGGTGGACGCACTGCGCGCGGTGGATCCGGAGCTGCGTGCGCTGGCGAACGTGAACACGCCGGAGGATTTGGTTCGGTATGGGGTGACGTTGCCCTGATTACCGCTCCGACTGGGGCGCCATGAATCGTGCGTAGGGCATGCCCGCCCGTGGCGCCGAGCCCTGGCCCAGCACGGGCAACGGGAAGCTCAGGGGTTTTCCGTCCGATGCTTCCGTGTTCCCCTCCACCTGTGCCGCACCCAGTCCCTGTCGCTGTCCCTGGAACGTGGCCTGAGGATTCCTCGCGGAGGCCCTGCCCGCCTGGATGACGGCATAACGCGCGGCCACCGCTCCCACCGTGGACAGCACGTCCGCCGTCACCTGCTTCCACCGTGCGCGCCCAGGCAGCACGTCCATCACCAATCCCGCCAGTGAGCACGTCCGAGACAGCGTCCACAGCGCTCCCGAGACACCCGTGCGCAGGGGCTTCCCCACCTCCACCACCTGCCGCGCCTCCAGCTCCACCGCTTCGCGCGTGAACACCTCCGCCACCTTGCCCGCGACCCGGAAGCGGCGCAGCACTCGCTCCTCTGCGTTCGTGTGTGGGAATAGGGACAACAAACTCCCAGCGCTCGCGGTCGCGGAGGCCATGAAGAACAGCGGCAGTGTGCGCCCTACCTGCTGCCACAGGGGCACCGCCGTGTTGCTCACCAGCACCGCCGTGTACCCGGCGAGCGGCAACCCCAGCACCGCGCCCACCAGTCCCGCCGTGCGTCCCATGACTCCAAGAGCCCCGGGCATCCGCCGCAGCACGAACGCCGCCGTGTTCACCGCGCCCGAACCGGCCAGCACCCACGAACCCACGCTCATAGGGGACGTGGGCCGGAACACGCGCAGCATGTTCAGGAATCGCGATGGCCGGCCCAGGTCGTGGATCAACAGGCCCGCGCTCACGATGTCCCCCGCCGTGGCCACCGCGTGACAGCGCCCCGCCAGCCGCTCCAGCCTCCGTCCCCCCAGGTACTCCAGCGTCACCCCGAGCACGCTCGCCGCGCCCGCCACCCCGCCCACGTAGAAGTACGCCGGGACCGTCCAGATCCACAGCGGCTCCTTCAACACCGGCATGCCGTAGTAGCTCGGCGCCTCCGCGTTGTCCGGCCCCGACCGCGACGGCACCGTGGACAGCACTCCGGCTCCGTGCCGAGCAGGCTCCGGATCCTTCACCCGCTGCTGGGCGCCCTCGCCCTCCAGGATGCCCGCGCGCGTGTCGATGTTCCGCCCGTCCGCCTTGCGCTGGAGCCGATCCAACAGCGTGTCGTCGCTCATCCGCGCCCCTCCCGACCGAACGCCACCGCGCCCACCGCCACCGCCACCATGCCCACCGCGCCCATCGCCACCGAGGCCCATGAGCGCAGCGCCTTCTTCGTCGGCACCACCGGATCGGGCGGCAGGTTGTAGACCTCAGGCTTGTCCAACAGCAGGAAGAACGCGTTGAGCCCACCCGTGCCCGGTTGGTTCTCCGCGTCCTTCCCGTACAGGTACGCGTCCGTCACGCCCCGCTGATGCAGGTCGCGCACCCGCGACTCCGCGCGCGCGCGCAACTCGTCCAAATCACCGTACTGGATGGACGCAGTGGGACACGCCTTCGCGCACGCGGGCGTCTGGTCGTCACCGATTCGGTCGTAACAGAGGGTGCACTTCCACGCGCGCCCGTCGTCCTCGCGCCGGTCAATCACTCCGAACGGACACGCCGACACGCAGTAGCCGCAGCCGTTGCACACGTCCGGCTGCACGTAGACCGTGTCGAACTCCGTGCGCACGATGGCGCCCGTGGGACATGCCTCCAGGCACCCCGCGCGCTGGCAGTGCTTGCACACGTCCGACATCATCAGCCACGAGAAGTCCCCCGCGCCCGACGTCTGCCCCTGCAACGGCACCGGCCGCTCCACGAACGCCACGTGCCGCCAGGTCGACGCGCCCAGGTGCGCCGTCTGGTCGTAGGACATCCCCGTGAAGTGGAAGCCGTCGTCCGGAAGCTGGTTCCACTGCTTGCACGCGACCTCGCACGCCTTGCAGCCGATGCAGAGCGTCGTGTCCGTGAAGAACCCCTTGCGGCTCCCCATGCGCCTATCCCTTCCCCTCGGGTTCCTGCGTCTCCGAATGGTCCGTGTCCCCAGGCGGCGTCACGTCGCGAGGCACCTCCGGCACCGTCAGCGGAGGCGGCGCCGCTCCCGCCGCGGCCCTCTCCCCCGAGCGCATCCGCCCCGCCCGCAGGTCCGCCGTGAACACCTTCGACTCCTGGATGTCCACGTTCTGATCCGCGACGAACGCCGTCAGCTCGTTGGCCCCTTCACCGCGCACGCGCCCCGTGACGCCCCAATGGTACGGCAGGCCAATCTGGTGCACCTGCAGCCCCTTCACCTTCAGCGGACGGATGCGCTCCGTGACGAGCGCCCGGCACTCCAGGTCCCCTCGCGCCGTGGCGATGGTGCACCAGTCCCCATTCTTCAGCCCCTTCTCGCGCGCCAGTTCCGGGGAGATCTCGCAGAACATCTCCGGCTGCAATTCGCTCAGCCAGGACAGCCAGCGCGACATGCCGCCCGCGGTGTGGTGCTCGGTCAGCCGGTACGTCGTGACCAGATACGGATAGCGCGGGTCGCCCCAGGCCCGGTGATAGGGATTGTCCTTGCGCTTCCACTCCTCGCGCGTGGGGCTGCACTGCTGCGCGTAGAGCGGGTTGGGCACCACCGACTCCATCGGCTCGTAGTGCGTGGGCAGCGGCCCGTCCATCATCCCGCTGGGCGCGAAGAGCCAGCCCTTGCCGTCCGCCTGCAAGAGGAACGGATCATTGCCGGCGATGGTCGCCAGCCCCGTCGCGCCCTCGGGCGGCCGGTACTCCGGCGGCCGGTCCGCGATGAAGTCCGGCACGTCCTCGCCGGTCCACTTCTTCTCGCCCGCGTCCCACCACACGTAGCGCTTGCGCTCGCTCCAGGGCTTGCCGTTCGCGTCCGCTGACGCGCGGTTGTAGAGGATGCGCCGGTTGGACGGCCACGCCCATCCCCACTCGGGCGCCACCCACGTCTGCTCCTGCCCCGGCTTGCGCCGCGCCGTCTGGTTGACGCCGTCCTTGAAGCAACCCGAGTAGATCCAACAGCCGCACGCCGTGGAGCCGTCGTCCTTCAGCGCCGTGAAGCCATCCACCAGCTTCCCGTCCGCCACCGTGTAGCCGTTGATCTCCTTCAGCACCGCCTCCGCGGAGGGCTCCGCGTGCGGCCCGTGCGTGGGATAGTCCCACGTCAAATCCAGCAGCGGCGCGTCCTTCGGATCCGTGGAGCCCGCGTAGCGCTCACGCAGCTTGCGCCCCAGGTGGTAGGCGAAGTGCAGCTCGCTGCGCGTGTCCCCCGCCGGCTCCACCGCCTTGTGATGCCATTGCAGCAGCCGCTGCGTGTTGGTGAAGGTGCCGTCCTTCTCCGTGTGCGCGGCGGCTGGGAAGAAGAACACCTCCGTCTGGATGTCCTCCGGCCGCACCTGCCCGGACTGGATCTCCGGCGCCGTGCGCCAGAACTCCGCGGTCTCGATGAGCGTGAAGTCGCGCACCACCAGCCAGTCCAGCTTGCGCAGCCCCTTGCGCTGGAGCGCCCCGTTCATGCTGCCCACGGCGGGGTTCTCCCCCATGACGAAGTAGCCCTGGAGCTTCCCGTCCGCCATGTCCGCCACGGTCTGCATGTGCGAGTGGTTGCCCGTCAGCCGGGGCAGGTGGTTGAACAGGTAGTCGTTGCCCTGTGTTGCCCGGTCCCCGAACCACGCCTTGAGCAGGGACACCGCGTACTTGGGGAACTCCGTCCACCAGCCGCTGCCGGACTTGTTCTTGCGGATGTAGTGCTCCAGCGAGTCCGTGCCGCTCGCGCGCGGCATGGGCAGGTAGCCGGGCAGCAGGTTGTAGAGCGTGGGGATGTCCGTGGAGCCCTGGATGGACGCGTGCCCTCGCAGGGCGAGGATGCCTCCGCCGGGCCGGCCGATGTTGCCCAGCAGCAACTGGAGGATGGCCGCCGTGCGGATGTACTGCACGCCCACCGTGTGCTGCGTCCAGCCCACCGCGTAGCAGAACGCGCTGGTGCGCTCCGGGTTGGAGTTGTCACACAGCGTCCGCGCGACCTGGAGGAACAGCGCCTCGTCCACGCCGCACACCTGGGACACCACCTTCGGCGTGTAGCGCGCGAAGTGGCGCTTCAAGAGCTGGAACACGCATCGGGGATGCTGGAGCGTCTCGTCCCGGTGCTCGTCGCGGAGGTCCACGCGGTGGTCATGCCCGCCCGCGCCCGCGCCCGGCTCGTCCGTCAGCTCCTTGTGGCCCGCCGCCGGCACCACTCCGGACACGCCCTGGTACTGCCAGGTGTGGATGTCATAGCGGTTGTCCTTCGGCTGGTAGCCGCTGAAGAGCCCCTCCAGGTCCTCCGTGTCCAGGAAGCCCTCGCGGATGAGCGTGGCCGCGTTGGTGTACTGCACCACGTAGTCGCGGAAGTACCGCTCGTGCTCCAGCACGTAGTGGATGAGCCCGCCCAGGAACGCGATGTCCGAGCCCACTCGGATGGGCGCGTAGATATCCGCCACCGCGCTGGTGCGCGTGTAGCGCGGGTCCACGTGGATGACCTTCGCGCCCCGGGCCTTCGCCTCCATCACCCACTGGAAGCCCACCGGATGGCACTCGGCCATGTTGGACCCCTGGATGAGGATGCAGTCCGAGTGCTGCAGGTCCTGCTGGAACGTCGTGGCTCCGCCGCGGCCGAACGTGATGCCCAGACCGGGCACCGTGGACGCGTGTCATATTCGTGCCTGGTTCTCCACCTGCACGACGCCCAGCGCGCTGAAGAGCTTCTTGAGGAGGTAGTTCTCCTCGTTGTCCAGCGTCGCCCCGCCCAGGTGAGCCAACCCCAGCGTCCGGTTCACCCGCTGGCCCTTCGCGTCCGTCACCTCGAACGTCGCGTCGCGCGTGCGCTTCACGCGCTCGGCCACCTTCTCCATCGCCTCTTCCAGCGGGATGGGCTCCCACTCCGTGCCGCCGGGGCGGCGGTAGAGGACCTGCTGCACGCGTTGCGTTCCCGTGACCAACTGGAAGGTGGCGGCCCCTTTGGGACACAGCCTTCCGCGTGAGATGGGGGAATGCGGGTCACCCTCGATGTCGAGGATGCGCCCGTCGCGCACGTGCACCTCCTGCCCGCAGCCCACCGCGCAGTACGGACAGATGGACTTCACGACCGCATCAGCGGACTTCGTGCGCGGCGTCAGCGAGCGGCTTCGCGCCGACATCGCCGTGTCGCCCAGGGCCCGGCTGTCTCCTCGGGCGAACTGCCGCGGCACGGGCCAACCCTTCATCAGGTCGCGGAACTTCAAGGCCGCCCCTCCTACGGATGCGCACGTGGAATCTGGTGCACAAGATGGGGACGCGCGGCGGTGCGGACCAGTGCCGCCGGTCCCTGGCTCGCGTCCAGCAGTGAACGCGAGAGCAGGCGAGCAGGCACGGAAATGCGCGGCGCGCGAAATCAGACCGGGGGGGCTGAATCGTTACTACTCCACGGTGCCAACGCCTCTTCCTGCTCCACCCTCCCCTGGGGCCCCGCGGGCCTTCAGGCGGAGCAGGAAGACCCACAGCCACGTGATGGCCGGAGACGTGGCGGAGAGCGAGTGGAGAACCTGCATGACGGACAGTGCCCCTCTCATCCTGTTGATCGAGGACGAGGAAGACCTTCGGGACGCGGTCGCGACGCTGTTGGAGATGGAGGGCTATCGCGTCGCGCAGTGCATCCACGGCGAGGATGCCTGGAGCTGGCTTGCGTCCCATCCCCGTCCGGACCTGGTGCTGCTGGACCTGATGATGCCGGTGATGAACGGACAGGCCTTCCTCGCGAGGCTGTCCCAGGAGCGCATGCTGGAAGGCGTGCCCATCATCGTGCTGTCCGGCAGCCCCTTTCATCCCCCGGGCGCGGTGGACTACCTGCGCAAACCGGTGGCGGTGGCGGACCTGATGGAAGTGGTGCGCCGCTTCCTGCCGTCATCCGGGGAAGGCCCGGAAGGACCTCCCACGTCGTGAAACATGTGTCGCATGGCGCGGCGCGTGCGCATCGAGGACTCGCGATGGAGCGAGACCTGTGGAATCCTCGCGCCCCGTCAGGTCCCCGCCTGGTCCATTCCCCCTCACTCAAAGGACGACAGATGCCGGATGGCACGCTGAACCTACCCGAGGACGTCGCCCGAGACCTGGAAGCCCGTCTGGCCGCGACGGAGCCGGAGGAGACGAGCCGGGGCCTGTTCTTCCTGGGCGTGTTGGACGCGGTGCGCTTTCTGGGCGGAGCGGACGCGGTGAAGCGCTGTCTGGATCAGGTTGGGGAGACCGCGGACTTCATCCCCATGCAGACCTATCCGTTCCCGCGCTTCCTGCGGTTGTCCTACGTGGCGGCGGAGCAGCTGTCGCCGCTCGTTGGCGGCCATGATGCGGCGCAGCGGCAGATTGGCACGCAGGCGATGCTGGACTTCCTCAACTCCATGTTCGCGCGCGACTTCGTGCAACAGGCGGGTGGGGACCCGAAGCGGCTCCTGGAGTTGATGCACTCCGGTTACCGCACGGCGCTGAACTTCGGCGAGCGCTCCGTGGAGTGGACGGGCCCTACGTCGGGCCGGGTCATCATGAAGCGCTCGCTGATGCCGGTGCCCTACAACGAGGGCATCCTCCAGTCCGCGCTGGAGGTGACGGGCGTGCATGACGTGCAGGTGCGCGGGCATGCCCAGTCGCTGGTGGACGCGTACTACGACGTCTCCTGGTCGTGAGCCGCACGGGCCGCGCTCAGGCCAGGGCGCGGCGCACGAGGCGGTAGGTGCCCTCCGCCGTGGTGCCGTAGACGATGTGGGCGGCGAGCGCGCTCAGGTGCGACTTCGCCGGGACCTTCTGGGGCGGCGGAGCGAGGCGCAGGAGCGGCACCGCCAGCTCGTCACCGATGAGGAACAGGCCCAGGCCGAAGCCCACGCCGAACAGCTTCCCCGTCAGCGGCACGCGCTCATGCAGCGCACCGTGCACGGCGCCCCAGAGCGTGCCGTAGCTCCAGTGCACCACGTTGCCGGCTCTCTTCTTCCGCTCCCCCTCCAGCTTCACGCCCGCGCCTTCCGCCGCCTTGCGCGCGGCGACCTCCGTGGCGGGCTCCTGCTGGGAGTCGTCCCGCTCCTTCGACTCGCCCAGCCTGGCGATGAGCGCCTGCGCCTGGTTCATGGCGAAGGTGCCCAGCGCGCCGCCCGCGGCGCCCATGAGGATGTCCTGGAGGAGCGAGCGCTTCTCGGGGCGTGCGAAGGGACGGAGTCGGCTCCAGCGGATCATGGTCGGGCCCTTTCGGTGCGGTGGCTGCAAGCGTGCTCATAGGGTGGGGCGTCTTGTTGACGGGTGCACACCCGGGGATGGGGAGGCGGGGCGCGCCCTGTTCCCGGTCCGGAGAGCGGCCGTGCGAGCGGGCACCGCGCGGAGGATTCCGGGGGCTTGCCTCGTGCGAAGCCCGGCCAGAAGGCCCACCTCAGGGCGAGGGGGCGAAAGCGCATGGCGCGTCACGAGGACTTGAGAGGACAGGTGGCCATCGTCACGGGCGCGTCGAGCGGCGTGGGCTGGCAGTCCGCGCTGCGGTTGGCGGAGGCCGGCGTGCGGCTGTGCGTCACCGCTCGGCGCCAGTCGGCCCTGGAGCAACTGCGCGTGGAGGTGCTCCAGCGCGGCGGCGAGTGCCTGGTGAGTGACGGCGACGTCACGGTGGCCGAGGACGTGGAGCGCGTGGTGCGCGAGTGCGTGGAGCACTACGGCCGCGTGGACCTCCTGGTGAACGCGGCGGCGGTGCAGTCCTACGGCTACTTCGACCAACTGCCCTGGGAGCACATCACGCGCGTGTTCGACGTGAATTGCTTCGGCTACTTCCGCTTCGCGCGCGCGGTGCTGCCGCACTTCCGCAAGCAGGGCCACGGCCACCTGCTCAACGTGCAGTCCATGCTGGCGGCGGGGTCCGCGCCGCTGTTGTCCGCGTATTCGTCCGCGAAGCACGCGACGCTGGGGTGGGCGCGGGCGCTGGAGATGGAGCTGGCGGGCACGGGCATCCACGTCTCCAACGTGCTGGTGCCGTCCGTGTCCACGCCCATGTTCGACCACGCGCCCACGATGCTGGGGTGGAAGCCCGTGCCGGTGCCGCCCACGTACGACGTGGACCTGGTGGCCCGCGCGGTGGTGCGGCTGGCGAAGCGGCCGGGCCGCACGTCGGTGCCGGCGTTCCTCCAGGGGCGGTTGATGCTGTGGCTCAACGGCCTGGCGCCGTCCGTGGGCAAGGCCGTGCTGTCCCGCTTCGGGGTGCGGATGCAGACGACGGACATGCCGCTGGACAGGCCCGAGGGCAACCTCTTCACCCCCGTGGTGGAGGGCGTGGGGCCTCGTGGCAGCGTGCCGCCCACGCCCGCGTGGGTTCGCTTCACCGCGACGCTGGGCCTGGCCGCGCTCACGGGCGGCGTGGTGGGCGGCGCGGTGCTGGGCGCGCGCGGATTGATGCGCGCGGCACGCTGAAGCGGGGCGCCATCAGACGTCCCCCTCTCCGAGGGGGCCGCGATCAGGATTTTTCCGTTCGCTGCGCTGATGGTGGGGTGTCAACGAAGTGTTGGGTGGGTCAGAAAACATCCTCGCGTTGCGGCGCCCTTTGGCTAGAAGGGGCCCCGCATGCGCTCCGGGAAGGGTCGGCCGGGGCGCCAACGAGGGGAGAAACATCGATGCGTGGAAGCAACAAGTGGACGGGCCTGGCGCTGGTGGCGGGCCTCGCGGTGTCGGCGCAGGCGGTGGCGGCCGAGGAGCCGAACCTGAACGCGAACCCGGGCCGGTCGTCGTCGTTCGGCCAGGCGGGCCAGATGGTCATCAGCCAGGAGCTCAACGGCTTCATTGGCTACAACACGGCCTCGGAAATCTTCACCGTCCGGCTGGAGCCGTCCGCGGACTACTTCCTCCAGCAGAACCTGTCGGTGGGCGCGTCCGCGCTGGTGGCCTTCGGCTTCGGTGACTACACCGTCGTGGGCCTGGGCGTGCTGGGCCGCGTGGGCTACCACCTGCCGCTCGCCGAGCGCGTGTCGCTCTGGCCCAAGGTGGGCTTCGGCATCCAGTTCGGCCACGTCCCGGACAACAGCGACGTGTCCTTCGTGCTGGACTTCAACGCGCCTGTCCTGTTCCACCTCACGCCGAACTTCTTCATCGGCGCGGGTCCGCAGGTGCGCGCCCTCATCAGCAACAAGGGCTTCTCCGTGGGCGCCGAGCAGGGCAACTTCTCCGGCAATGACGTGACCCTGGGCATCACCACCACGGTCGGCGGCTACTTCTAGTCTCAGGCCTTCCCCGGCACTCTGGGCTTCGAGCCCGGGTGTCGGGGAATGCAGGACCCGTGACGTAGGACGCGGTGCGTTGACGTCACGGGTTGGATGTGTTGGGTTGGAGGTTGCCATGTCCGTGCTTCCGTTCGCATCGAGGCTGCCCGCGTTCGCCCCCCTGCATCCGCTGGGGAGGGGCCCGTTGGGCGAGTGGGTGTCCCTGGTGTGGCCGCTGGAGCAGGACGCGGTGGATGCGCGTCCGCTGGTGGTGAAGACGTTCCTCCTGGCGTCGGGGTTGGCGCCGGAGACGCGGCGTCCGCTGGAGGATGCGCTGACGCGTGCGGTGCCGCTGCGGCATCCGGGCATCGCGAGGCTCCACGGCTTCCAGGTGGACGTGCGCGACACGCTGACGGTGGTGTCGGACTACGTCCCGGGCTGTTCGCTGGCCACGGCGCGCCGGCGGGTGCTGGGGCGGTGCGGGCGGCCGTCGGAAGCGTTCGTGTGTCACGTGGGCGCGGAGGTGGCGGGAGCGCTGCATGCCGCGCATGACGCGCGCGTGGTGCACGGGGATGTGCATGCGCACCGCATCCGCGTGGGGCCTCGGGGCGAGGTGACGCTGACGGACTTCGGGTTGCGGCCCGCGCGTCCGCTGCTGCGCCGGTTCATGTCGCCGTCCCGGCCGGACGTGGTGGAGCTGCCCGTGCGCGAGGACGCGGTGGGCTCGTCGGTGGAGACGCGAGAGGATTTGCGCGCGCTGGGGCGGGTGTTGTTGGCGCTGGTCTCCGGGAACACGGTGGTTCCGGAGGACGCGGCCGGGGTGGACGCGGCGCTGGGTGGGGTGTCGCCCGCGCTGCGGGACGTGCTGCGCGGGGTGCTGCTGGATGCGCGCGGGGCGGACTCCGCCGCGGGGCTCCAGGCGGCGCTGCGCGACTGCATGGGGCACGGCGTGGAGTGCCACGGGCGGGACGCGATGGTGCGCGAGCTGGCGGCGCTGCCGGGCTCGGGGCCGCTGTCGCAGGTGGACGTGTACGTGGGCGCGGCGTCGGTGATGGCGGCCTCCGCGTCCGTGCGCGGGCGCACGTTGCCGTCCTGATGCGCGGGGCCTCGGGCCTCGGCGCGTGCTGACGTCGTGCATCGGGACTTGCCCGCGAGCACCGTGCATCGTGCGCTCACGTGCTGTACGGGTGGGCGGCATCCCTGTGGACTGGCGGACGTCGTGCGTCCTGGCCGTGTGAAACGCGACGGGACGCGAGCGGGAGGCTGGTGGTTGCCTTGAGGCCACGCCCACAGTCGCGCCCGCCTCCGGCGACCTGGCCCGCGGAGGCCTCCATGTTGAAGGGGGGGCCATGGCTCCGCTGTTTCGCCCGGGGACCGACTCGGTGCTGCGGGCGTTCATCGCCCTGGCACTGGGTGTGCCCGCGGTGTCGCTGGCGGGCCTGCTTCTGCTCGCGCGCAACCCGCTGGGTCGGGGCTCGTTCACGCCTCGCGAGCAGCCACTTCCTTTCGACCACCGCCACCACGTAGGCGACGAAGGCATCCCCTGTGGCTACTGCCATGAGGGCGCGTGGCGCTCGCCGGTGGCGGGAGTGCCGCCCACGCAGCGCTGCCTGGGGTGTCATGCGCAGGTGTGGAACGAGAGCGCCCGCCTGGAGCCGGTGCGCGCCAGCGGCTTCGACGGTGCACCGCTTCCGTGGAACCGGGTGCACGCGCTGCCGGACTACGTCTGGTTCAGCCATCAAATCCACGTGAACAAGGGAGTGGGCTGCGTCACCTGCCACGGCCGCGTGGACACCATGCCGGCGGTGCAGCAGGTGGCGCCGCTCACCATGGGCTGGTGCCTGGACTGTCACCGCGACCCGACGCCATGGCTGCGCCCCGTGTCCGAGGTCGCGAACCTCACATGGCGTCCACCTGGAGACCCGAGGGAGACGGGCCGCGCGGTGCAGGCCGCGCTCGGTGTGTCCCCTCGCACGGATTGCAACACATGCCACTTCTGACCGACCCCGCACGGACGGATGAACGCGACACGCCCGGCGCTGACGGGACGGAGCCGGTGCGCGCGTGGAGGAGCCTGGAGGAGTGGCACGCGGGAGGACCCGGCGACGAGGCCGTGTCACGCGAACATCCTCCCGGCGCGATGCTTCCGCCCGAGGGCGTGGCGCGGCGCACCTTCCTGCAACTCGCGACGGCGTCACTGGCGGCGGCGGGCTTCAGCGGGTGCTTCCGTCAGCCACCGGAGAAGATCCTCCCGTATTCGACGCCGCCGGAGGGGCTGACGCCGGGAGTGCCGCTGCACTTCGCCACGGGGCTGGAGTGGAACGGCCGCACGGTGGGGCTGGTGGTGGAGAGCCACGAGGGGCGGCCCACGAAGGTGGAAGGCAACCCGCTGCACCCAGCGAGCCTGGGCGCGGCGGGAGTCTTCGAACAGGCGGCGTTGCTGGGGCTCTATGACCCCGCGAGAGCGAAGACCGCGCGACTGCAAGGCGTGGAGTCCGCGTGGAGCACCGTGAGGGATGCGCTGCGGAAGCAGGCCGAGCGCGACGACCAGGGCGCGGGGCTGCGCTTCCTGGTGGAGCCCACGAGCAGTCCGCTGGTGCAGGCGCTGTACGCGCGCATCCAGCAGCGCTTCCCGTCTGCGCGGATCATCCCCTGTGGCTCGGCCCTGGCGGACGGGCGTCGCGAGGGCACGCGGTTGGCGTACGGCAGGGTGCTGGATGTGGTGCACGACGTGGGGCGCGCGGTGGTGGTGGCGGTGGACGACGACTTCCTCGCGACCACACAACCCGGGCACCTGCGCGCGGCGCGGGACTTCGTGAACGCGCGCAAGCCGGAGGCGATGAACCGGCTGTGGGTGGCGGAGAGCACGCTGACCGTCACGGGCGGCTTCGCGGACGAACGGCTGCGGATGCGTCCGTCGCAGGGCGTCGCGTTGATGCTCGCGCTGGCGGAGGCGGTAGGAGCGGGCCTGAGCGGGAATGCTTCGGCGAATCCAACGCGCGGAGTCTCGCCTGCGTTGGCCTCGGGGCTCGCGAGCCTGCGCGTTCCACCGACCGCGCTCACGGATGCACAGCGCGCCTGGGTGCGCGGCGCGGCGAGAGACCTGCTCGCGCACCGGGGACAGGGCCGGGTGACGGTGGGCCCGCGCCAGCCGCCACTGGTGCATGAGCTGGCGTTCGCGATGGACGAGGCGCTGGGCAACACGCCCCGGCTGCTCGAACCCGTGGCGCTCCCGGACGGAGACCCGGAGGCGCTGACCACGCTCACGGGGGAGATGTTCGATAAGCGGGTGGACACGCTGATCATCACGGCGTGGAACCCGGCCTGGACGGCGGTGGTGGACTCAGGCTTCACGCGCAACCTGGAGCGCGTCCCCTTCCGCCTGTACCACGGCCTCCATGAGGACGAGACGGCGGCGCGCTGCCCCACGTTCGTCCCCGCGACGCATCCCTTCGAGTCCTGGCGCGACGGCCGCGCACCCGACGGCACCGCGTCCGTGCTGCAACCCCTCATCGCGCCCCTGTTCCCAGGAGCGGTCTCCGAGGTGGAGCTCCTGTCCGTCTTCGCGGGCCTGGAGTCGCAGAGCCCTTACGAACTGCTCAAGTCCCTGTGGCGTGAACGCTCGGGCTCACCGCCGGACTTCGAGGCGCGCTGGGAGACGTGGCTCGCGGACGGCGTCATCCCGGAGACCCAGTCACCGCCCGCTCGAGCCGTGCTGGAAGAGGCCGCGGTGGTGAGGGACGCGCGGGAGGTCGCGGGGTTGGGGCCCTCCAGGCTCATCGGGGATGCGTTGGACCCCCGAGCAGAGGCCCGCGCGAGCTACCTGTGGGAAGCGCCCAAGGGATTGGAGCTGTCCCTGGTGCTGGACTCGCGGCTGTACGACGGCCGCTTCGCGGGCAACGCGTGGCTCCAGGAGCTGCCTGATCCGGTGACGAAGCTCACCTGGGACAACGCGGCGCTGCTCTCCCCGGCCACCGCGCGGGCACTGTCGCTGGAGAAGGGGGACGTAGCGCGCATCGAGGTGCTGGGCCAGGCGGTGGAGGTGCCCGTGCTGGTGCTGCCCGGTCAGCCGGACGACACGGTGACACTGGCGCTGGGCCACGGCCGGGAGCGTGTGGGGCCGGTAGGCCAGGGCGTGGGCGTCAACGCGTACGCGCTGCGGTTCCGGAACCTGCCATGGGGCGGCGGCACCCCGAACATCACCCGCACGGGCCGCCATCACGCGCTGGCGCTCACGCAGGAGCACTGGAGCATGGAGGGCCGCCAGCTGGCGCTCCAGCTCACGCAGGCGTCCTTCCGCGCGAAGCCCCAAGCGCTCCACTCACTCCAGGAGGACGGCGAGCGGCTCTATCCGCCGGGACCCACGGCGCTCGCGAGCGGCGGCCACCAGTGGGCCATGGCCATCGACCTGCACCGGTGCACGGGGTGCAGCGCGTGCATGGTGGCCTGCCAGGCGGAGAACAACGTGCCGGTGGTGGGACGCGAAGGCGTGCTCAAGAGCCGCGAGATGCACTGGCTGCGCATCGACCGCTACTTCCTGGGCGACCCGGACGACCCGGGCTTCATCACCCAGCCCGTGGCGTGCGTGCACTGCGAGGCCGCGCCCTGCGAATACGTGTGCCCGGTGAACGCCACCGTCCACTCGGACGAGGGCCTCAACCAGATGGTCTACAACCGCTGCATCGGCACGCGGTACTGCTCCAACAACTGCCCCTACAAGGTCCGTCGCTTCAACTATCTGGAGTACCAGCAGCGCGAGCCCCTCACGCGCCTGCGCCAGAACCCGGACGTGACGGTGCGCTCGCGCGGGGTGATGGAGAAGTGCACGTACTGCGTGCAGCGCATCGAACGGGCGCGGACCGTCGCTCGTGCGGCGCACCGGGACGTGCGTGAAGGCGAGGTCCGCACCGCGTGCCAGCAGTCCTGTCCCACGGAGGCCATCACCTTCGGGGACCTGCGCGCACCGGAGTCACGCGTGCGCCGTGAGCACGAAGACCCGAGGCACTACAGGCTGCTGAACACGCTGGGCACCCGGCCGCGCACGGTGCACCTGGTGCGCCTGAAGAACCCGGCGCCGAAGGGAGGCGCATGAGCACGGCCGACCCGCAGGTGCCCGCGCCGGGGGACCCGCTCACCGAGCACCCCATCTTGGAGGGGCGCCACTCCGACCGCGCCTACAGCGAGTCGTTGCTGGCCTTCGTACACCGCCCCGCGGGCCGGACCTGGTGGGCGCTGATGGGGCTGGGGCTGGCCGGGACCACGCTGCTGACGGTGGCGATATGCGTCACGCTCTTCGTGGGCGTGGGGACTTGGGGCAACAACATCCCGGTGGCGTGGGCGTTCGGCATCACGAACTTCGTGTGGTGGATCGGCATCGGCCACGCGGGGACACTCATCAGCGCCATCCTGCTGCTGTTCCAGGAGAAGTGGCGCGGGTCCATCAACCGCTTCGCGGAGGCGATGACGCTCTTCGCGGTGACGTGCGCGGGGCTCTTCCCGTTGCTGCACCTGGGGCGGCCGTGGAAGTTCTACTGGCTGGTGCCCTATCCGAGCAGCCTGCGCGCGTGGCCGCAGTTCCGTTCGCCGCTGACGTGGGACATCGCGGCGGTGGGCACGTACCTCACGGTGTCGCTGCTGTTCTGGTTCGTGGGGCTGATTCCAGACCTGGCCACGGCGCGCGACACGGCGAAGACGCCCCGAGCGCGCTTCTGGTACGGGCTGGCGAGCCTGGGATGGCGGGGCTCGGCGAGGCACTGGCGGCAGTGGCGCACGGGCTACCTGCTGCTGGCGGGGCTGGCCACGCCGCTGGTGGTGAGCGTGCACACCATCGTGTCCTTCGACTTCGCGGTGGCGCAGCTGCCGGGCTGGCACACGACGGTGTTCCCGCCGTACTTCGTCGCGGGCGCGGTGTTCAGCGGCTTCGCGCTGGTGCTCACGCTGTTGATTCCGGCGCGCAAGGCGCTGGGCATCGAGCACGTGGTGACGCCGCTGCACCTGGACAACATGGCGAAGGTGTTGATGGCCACGGGGTGGATGGTGGCCTACGGCTACATCCAGGAGCACTTCTTCGCCTGGTTCAGCGGGAACCCGTTCGAGATGCACGCCACGGAGGCCGAGTTCTTCGGACCGTACGCACCGCTCTTCTGGATGCAGATCTTCTGCAACGTGTTGGTGCCGCAGCTGTTCTGGTTCTCCCGGCTGCGCACGAACGTGGGGGTGTTGTGGGTGGCGGCGCTGCTCATCAACGTGGGGATGTGGACGGAGCGCTTCCTCATCGTGGTGGCGTCGTTGAGCATGGATTTCCTGCCGTCGTCCTGGGCGGCGTACCGGCCCACGTGGGTGGACTGGAGCCTGCTGGGCGGCACGGTGGCGTTCTTCGGCACGGCGTTCCTGCTGTTCCTGAAGTTCGTGCCGGCCGTGTCGGTGAGCGAGATGAAGGAGCTCCAGCGCGAGGTGGACGCGTCGCTTCAATTCCGGCGTGAGCAGGGCACACGGCCAGGCGGTGCGCCATGAACCGCCACTGGGTGCTGGGAGAGTTCGCGTCCAGCGAAGCCCTGGTGGCCGCGCTGAAGGACCTGCGCGCGAGGGGCTTCGAGCAGCTGGACGCGCACACGCCGTTCCCGGTGGAGGAGACGTTCGAGGCGCTGGGGCTGAAGCGCTCGTGGTTGCCGTTGCTGACCCTGGGGGCGGGGTTGGGAGGGGCGGCGTTCGCGTACGTCACGCAGTGGTTCACGAACGCGGTGGACTATCCGTTGAACGTGGGAGGCCGGCCGCTGCACAGCGTGCCCACGAACCTGCCCATCACGTTCGAGCTGGCGGTGCTGAGCGCGGCGCTGACGGTGTTCGGCGCGCTGATGTTGCTCTTCGGCTTCCCGCACGTGACGCACCCGGTGTTCGACGTGGAGTCCTTCCGCAGCGCGTCCGTGGACGGCTTCTGGGCGAGCGTGTCGGTGGACGGGGAGGACGCGCCGAAGGTGGAGGCGGCGCTGCGCGAGCTGGGAGCGCGGCAGGTGTCGGTGGTGGCGGAGGGAGCGCGATGAAGCGCTGGACGCTCATGGCGCTGCTGGGCGGGATGGCCGCGTGCGACGACACGGATCCGATGGCGTCACAGCCGCGAGCGGAGGCGTTCGGGGCAAGCGAGTTCTTCGACGACGGCCGGGCCATGCGCCCCCTGGTGCCGGGGACGGTGGCTCGGGAGTGGCGCACGCGAGGGGACACGCAGGGGCTCACGGCGGAAGGGACCTGGCTTCAGGCCGTGCCGGTGCCGTTGACCCAGCAACTGCTGGAGGAGGGGCGCACGGCCTACGAGACCTGGTGCGCGGTGTGCCACGGGCTGACGGGAGATGGGGACGCCATCGTGGCCCGGAAGATGCCGCAACGCAGGCCACCCGGGCTGTTCGTGCCGCACCATCATGCGACGCAGGTGGTCTACGGCGTCGTGGAGGGCGAGGCCCCGTACACCGGAACGCAGGCCGTGACCGCGAGGGTGGGGCCGGAAGCGTTCCCGCTGCCCCAGAGGGTGGACGGGTGGGGCGCCGTGAGGGACACGGCCGATGCGGGGCGGCCCGGTGTTCCGGACGCGGGGCGCGTGAAGGTGAGTGACGCGGACGCGGCGCGGGCCCGGCAGGTGGCGCTCGTGGGGCCACGAGGCCTCGCGATGGAGGGACGGCTCGATGAGCCCTCCACGACGGGAGACCTGCCGCACCCTCCGGGCTTCTACTTCGCGGTCATCTCCCAGGGCTTCGGCGTGATGCCCGCATACGGGCCACAGCTCACGCCTCACGAACGCTGGGCCGTGGTCGCGTACCTGCGAGCCCTGGGCCGCAGCCAGCGCGCGCCGCTCACTGTCGCACCGCCCGAAGTGCAGGCGCGGCTGCGCCAGGAGGTCGGAGCCCCATGACGCCTCCCGTGCTCCCACGCTTCGAGGGTGGACAACGCGCGCTGGGCGTCAGCGCGGCGCTCGGCGTCGTAGGGCTTGCCGCCACTGCCGTCGGCGCCTTCCTCGACGTGCGTCAGGCACTGGCGGGCTACCTCTTCGGCTTCTCCTACTGGCTGAGCCTGTGTCTGGGCGCGCTGCTGCTGCTCGCCGCCTTCCACGCGTCAAAGGCGCGCTGGCCCGTGGTGCTGCGTCGCGCGCTGGAGGTCACGGCGGCCACCGCGCCGCTGTTCCTCGTGCTGTTCGTGCCCCTCGCGCTGGGAATGCGGCACCTGTATCCGTGGGTCGCGCCGTCCGCGGACCTGGGCGAGCACACGCTGCAGGTGCTCGAACACCGGCGGCTCTACAACAACGTGCCCTTCTTCCTGGTGCGCGCCGCGCTGTACTTCCTCACCTGGGGACTGGTGGGCCACCTGCTGCACCGCTGGTCCGTGCGCCAGGACGCGACGGGCGACGTGCGCTGGACGCTGTGGCAGCGGCGGCTGGGCGGGGGCTCGCTGCCCGCGCTGGGTCTCACGTTCTCCTTCATGACGCTGGACTGGATGATGTCGCTGGAGGCGACGTGGCAGTCCACCGTCTACGCCGTCCACGTCTTCTCCGGTGCGTTCGTGGGCGCGCTGGCCTTGATGATCATCGCGGGCGCGGCCACGCGCGGCACACAGCACTTCGGCAGCTTGATGTCCCCGGGCCACTACCACCGGCTGGGCACGCTGATGTTCGCCTTCGTCTGCTTCTGGGCCTACATCGCCTATTCGCAGTTCATGCTCATGTGGGTCGCCGCCCTGCCTGAGGAGGTGAGCTGGTACCGCGTTCGCCTGGAGGGCGGCTGGGGCGTGCTGTCGCTCGTGCTGGTGCTGGGTCACTTCGTCATCCCCTTCGCGCTCCTGTTGTCGCGCGAGCTCAAGACGCGTCCGCGAGTGCTGGGGGCCGTGGCGTTGTGGCTGCTCGCGATGCACGCCGTGGACGTGGCGTGGCTGCTGTTCCCCTCGCTCTCCCCGGAGCGCGTCTTCGTTCCCTGGACGGCGCTCACCGCGTGGCTGGGCGTGGGCGGGCTGTCCGTGGCGGCGGCGCTCTGGCTGTCGCGTGGCGCCTATCCCGTGCCCGTGGCGGATCCGTATCTCGTCCACTCGCTCCAGGTGCGTCCTCCATGAGCGAAGCCCGTCCACCCCCTCCGGAGCTGGAGCGGTTGCCCACCGCGTGGTTGCTGCGCGTCGGAGCCGTGGCGCTGGCACTGCTCGCGGCGGCCAGCGTCGCGGCGTGGGCCTTGTGGCTCCTCTGGCGCCCCGAATTCGAGCGCCCCCTCCCCATGCCTCCGAGCACCCTGCAGGTGGGCATGCTCGACCAGGCCCCCTTCTCGCTGGACCGGCGCGCGGACGCGCTGAAGGCACGGCAGCGCGAGCGGCTGGACGGCTACGGCTGGGTGGACGCGGACGCGGGCGTCATCCATCAGCCCATCGACGCGGCCATGCGGCAGATGATCTCCGAAGGTGAAGGGGGCGCGCGATGAACGAGCTGCTGCGCCGCCTCTTCTTCCTCCCGGAGCAGGGCTCCACCTTCGCCGTGAAGGTGGATCACCTGCACTTCGTCCTGCTGCTCACCACGATGGCGGTGGGGGTGGGCATTGGCGCCGTCGGCCTCGTCTTCCTCGTGCGCTACCGCCGGCGCACGGCGTCGGACCCCACGCCGCGCGTGGTGGCGCCCACGTGGCTGGAGGCGCTGTTCATCGGCGTGCCGCTGTCGCTGTTCCTGCTCTGGTTCGTCCTGGGCTTCAAACAGTTCGTCTGGGTGATGAGCCCGCCCCAGGACGCGCTGGACGTGTACGTCACCGGCAAGCAGTGGATGTGGAAGTTCACCTATCCCGGAGGCCCCAGCGCCATCGACACGCTGGTGGTGCCCGCGGGCCGGCCCGTGCGGCTGCTCCTCACCTCGCGCGACGTCATCCACTCCTTCTTCGTGCCGGACTTCCGCATGAAGCGGGACGCGATACCCGGCCGCTACACCGACCTCTGGTTCGAAGCCCCGAAGCCCGGCCGGCACCAGGTGCTGTGCGCGGAGTACTGCGGGCTGGACCACTCGCAGATGCGCGGCGAGGTGGTGGTGCTGCCGCTCGAGGACTTCGAGGCGTGGCGGGACGCGCAGCGCCGCAACCTCCCCGTGGCCGCGCTGCCCGGCGCCAACACCCCCGAGCCCATGGCCGTCCGGGGCGAGCGCATCGCCGCGGCGCAGGGGTGCCTGCAATGCCACACGGTGACGGGCGCGCCGCACATCGGCCCCACGTGGCTGGGGCTGTATGGCAGGCAGGAGCCGCTGGAGGGCGGCGGCGCGGTGCTCGCGGACGAGGCGTACCTCACCGAGTCCATGATGGATCCGCTGGCGAAGGTGGTGGCCGGCTACGCGCCCGTGATGCCGGGCTACCACGGCCGGTTGACCGCGGAGGACACCGGCGCGCTCGTGGAGTTCATCAAGTCCCTGCGTCCCCTGCGCCCGGGTGTCACCGCGGCCGAGGAGCCCGTCTATGTCCCCACCGGCCGCTGAGTCCTACCTGACGGACGGACGCACCGTGTGGTCGTGGCTCACGACGCACGACCACAAGCGCATCGGGGTGATGTTCCTGGGGCTGACGCTCTTCTTCTTCCTCGTGGGCGGCCTGTTCGCGCTGGCGCTGCGCATCGAGCTGCTCACGCCCGGCCGCACCATCATGGGGCACCTGGCGTACAACCGGATGTTCACGCTCCACGGCGTCACCATGGTGTGGCTGTTCATGATTCCGGCCATCCCATCCGCCTTCGGCAACTTCCTGGTGCCGCTGATGATTGGCGCCAGGGACGTGGCCTTCCCCCGGCTCAACCTGGCGTCCGTGTACCTCTACGTGCTGGGAGCCAGCGTCGCGCTGTGGGGCATGTTCGAGGGCGGCGCGGACACGGGCTGGACCTTCTACACGCCCTACAGCACGACCACGGGCACGGCGGTGCTGCCGGTGCTGGTGGGCGTGTTCATCATCGGGTTCTCCACCATCCTCACCGGGCTCAACTTCATCGCCACGGTGCACACGCTGCGCGCGCCGGGCCTGACGTGGATGAAGTTGCCGCTGTTCGTCTGGGCCATCTACGGCACGTCCATCATCCAGGTGCTGGCGACGCCGGTGCTGGGCATGGTGCTGCTGCTGGTGGCGCTGGAGCGGGTGGTGGGCGCGGGCATCTTCGACCCCTCGC
This sequence comes from Corallococcus sp. AB032C, assembly GCF_003668935.1. Taxonomy (NCBI): domain Bacteria; kingdom Pseudomonadati; phylum Myxococcota; class Myxococcia; order Myxococcales; family Myxococcaceae; genus Corallococcus; species Corallococcus sp. AB032C. The sequence goes on from NZ_RAWP01000076.1 coordinate 23,580, forward strand.
GAGGAGGCGACCCACTCCTCTTCCAACACCTCTTCTGGTTCTACAGCCACCCGGCCGTCTACATCATGGTGCTGCCGTCCATGGGCGTCATCAGCGAGGCGGTGTGTGCCTTCAGCCGCAAGAACGCCTTCAGCTACCGGATGATTGTGTATTCCACGCTGGGCATCGCGTTCGTGGGGTTCTTCACCTGGGGCCACCACATGTTCGCGTCCGGCCAGTCCGTGTTCGGCTCCGGCGCGTTCGGCGCCATGTCGATGCTGGTGGCCATCTTCACGGCGATCAAAATCTTCTCCTGGCTGGGCACGCTCTACAAAGGCTCCATCGCCATCGAGGCGCCGCTCATCTACACGCTGGGGTTCATGTTCTTCCTCTTCTTCGGGGGGATGATTGGCGTGGCGTACGCGACCACGTCGTTGAACCTGCACTGGCACGACACGTACTCGGTGGTGGCGCACTTCCACTTCATCATGGTGGGGGCGACGGTGATGGCGTTCCTGGCGGCGCTGCACTACTGGTTCCCGAAGATGTCCGGGCGCTGCTTCCCCGCGAAGCTGGCCAACGGCGCGGCGGTGCTGATCATCTTCGGCTTCATCGCCACGTTCGTGCCGCAGTTCCTCTTGGGGAACCTGGGGATGCCCCGGAGGTACGCGGACTATCCGCCGCACTTCCAGTCGCTGCACGTGGCGTCCACGGCGGGCGCGTCACTGCTGGCGTTCGGGTTCCTGGTCATCGCGGGGTATCTGGCGTGGAGCCTGCGGCATGGCGCCGCCGCGGGAGCCAACCCCTGGGGCAGCGACGGCTTCGAGTGGCGGTCCGCGTCTCCGCCGCCCACGCACAACTTCTCCACACCGCCCGAGTACCCCACCGGTCCGCACGAGTACGCGAGCGAGGAGGTGCCGCATGCCGCCTGAGGCCGTGACGGAGCACTGGGGCTCCGAGGGTGCGCGCCGGCAGGCGGCGTACCTGGGCATGTGGGTCTTCATCGCGACGGAGGTGTTGCTGTTCGCGGGGTTGTTCACGGCCTATGGCGTGTATCGCTCGGTGTATCCGGAGGTGTTCCGAGCGGCGCAGCTCACGATGGACGTGGGGTTGGGCACGCTGAACACGTTCCTGCTGGTGACGAGCAGCATCGTGGTGGCGCTCGCGGTGCACGCGGTGCGGGAGGACCGGCCGGGGCTGGGCGGCGCGTTGCTGTTAGCGGCGGCGCTGTTGGGAGTCGCATTCCTGGGGGTGAAGGGCGTGGAGTACGCGCACCACGTGAGGGACGGCGGGCTGCCGGGGGACGCGTACCGGTTCACGGAGGTGCCGCGCGTGGGCGCGAGCCTCTTCTTCACGCTGTACTACCTGCTGACAGGCCTCCACGCGCTGCACGTGACCGTGGGCGTGAGCGTGCTGACGGTGTTGGGCGTGCGGTCCGCGTCGGGGACATTCGGCTCGGCGTACGCGACGCCGGTGGAGCTGGGCGGCATGTACTGGCACCTGGTGGATGTCATCTGGTTGTTCGTCTATCCCATCCTGTACCTGTCCTGAGGAGCGGGCCCGTGACCGAGGACGCGGTGGAGAAGCCGGGGCGTCAGCTGGGCGTGGCCGGGGTGCTGGTCGTGGGCGCGGTGCTGCTCGCGCTGACGGCGCTGACGTACGGGCTGCACAAGTTGCCGCACGGCGCGTGGTCGCTGCCGGTGGCGCTGCTCATCGCGGGAGCGAAGGGGCTGTTGATCGCCCTGTTCTACATGCACCTGCGCGAGCAGCGCACGAGCAACGGGCTGGTGCTGCTCACGTCAGTGGTGTTCGTGGCGGTGTTGCTGGCGGTGTGCGTGCTGGAGACGCGCACGCGCTTCCGGCCCACGATTCCCCCAGGTCCGTTCCCGGTGGAGGCCCTGCCGGGAGCGCTGGAGGACCCGAGGAGCGCGAGGCCGCCGGAGCCCGCGGGCCCGCGGAATCCGTAGGGCTCAGCGGGGGCCGTGGCCCTGGGGGCTGGGGCGGCGGGCCATGGCCGCGTCGCTCGCGTCCTGGAAGGAGCGGTCGATGCTGGCGTCCAGCAGGTGCAGCTGCCGCTCCAGCTCCTCGCGCCGGAAGGCCGGGGCCACGCTCAGCAGGTCCTGCACGAGGAAGCGAAGCCGCCGCGCGACCTGGAGGTCCCCCGCGCCGAAGAGGCGGATCTCATCCACGGTGAGCCGCACGTAGGCGTCCCAGTCCGGCCGGGGACACAGCAGCCGGAGCGCGCCGGTGTCGTCCTCCCGCGACGGGGACGGGAAGCGCCGGTGCACCATGCGGCGCAACAGGTCGTGGAGCGGGTCGATGGCCTGCACCGCCGTGCTGGGGTCGTTGATGCCGGGCGACAGGGCCCGCTCCGCCACGTCCACGAGCTGCCGGAAGCCGAAGGCGGTGTCCTGCTGGAGCGTCCGCTCCGGCCCCGTGCCCACCGCGTCCGTCAGGGCCTTCACGTCGAGCGTCGCGCAGTCGCCCCATACCTCGAAGAGCGGCGCGCCGTGCGGCACGAAGTCGCCCATCACCGGGACCAGGGCCACCAGCACGCCGGCCTTCCGCGCGCAGGCCATCATCCGGTGCTCATCCACGGTGACGAGCACGCCGGAGGCGCCCCCGTGGGGCACCACCAGCGACGGCGGGGCCAGGGGCCGCTGGAGGACGGGGTCGTGCGTGTCCTGCCCCACGCCCCGCGGATACATCCGCTCCAGCGTGGCGCACGTCTCCTCGTGGATGCGGCCCAGGATGACCACCGCGCGGATGGACTGCGCGACGTGGTGGATGAAGAAGATGAACGCCCCCACGGACAGCAGCACCAGCACCAGCGCCAGCCACACCGACAGCGACGGCACGTGGGCCTGGATGTGCAGCTCCTCGGACGTCCCTCGCACGCTTCGCAGGGTCAGCAGGGCGTAGACGAAGGTGCCCACGAAGATGCCCAGGGTGAGCTGGCTCTGCCGGTCACTCAGGAACGTGCGCATGATGCGCGGCGAGTACTGGTTGCTCGCCTGCTGGAGCACGAGGATGGTGACGGAGAAGACCAGGCCCGAGAACGTCATCATCGACGAGGCCACGGCGCTGAGCACGGAGCGCGCTCCCTCCGGTCCGCCACGGAAGAGGTACCAGGCGGACTCCGCCTGCGGCACCCGCGCGTCGAGCGCCTCGGCCCCGGAGGACAGGGCCATGGCCGCCACCACGCAGAGGGCGGGGAGCAGCCAGTAGCTCGTGCCCAGCGTCTCCGCCAGGCGTGTGGCGCGCAGCCGGGCGAGGGCGCGCGGGACCGCTCCTTGGCTCATGGACAGACGTTATGCACGCCGGGCGTCCGCCGCGCGTGGGGAGGGGCTGCCTGTCTGGCGGCTTGAGACGCGCCGGGAGCCCCGGGCGTCAGGGCGTGGCGGCGCCGTAGCGCTAGGTCTCTTCCCGAAGCCAGAACCAACGCCCGGGTCCGGAGGGCATGAACCCGGTCAGCTCATTCCGGACCCGGGCGTTGGGCGGGCTTCAGGGCCAGCAGGTGGAGGCGCAGCCGGTCCACGCGGGTGAGGACGGCCCGGAACGCGGGCACCGTTCCGAGCGCGGCTCCGAAGGCGAGGTGCAGGAGGAACAGCATCGAGGTGGGGGCCTCGTGTGAGAGCGGTGGCGACGCGAACGGAATCATCAGCCAGGTCATCACCGTCCACAGGCCCATGCCGTAGAGCACGCCCAGGCAGAGCGCCGCGACCGCGGTCCCCCGGCGAGGCAACAGCATCGCGAAGCCCGTGGCCAGTGCGCCCGCCAGGCTGAAGTGGATGAACAGGCCCATCAGCACCGGCACGACGCCGTGGGCCTCGCCCCCGCGGAAGAACAGCCCCGACACGAGGAGCGCCGGCCTCCAGGGCTCGCCGTGAAGCACGCCAGAGAACGCGCAGGCGAGCGCCGTCATCGCGAAGGCGCCCAGCGTTCCCGCGAGCGCGCCGGGGATGACGGCATCGCGCACGGGGTTCCACGGCGCCACCGCGAGGTCCACCGCCTGGAGCCGTCCGCGCGTCCGCATCCCTCACTCCCTTCATCGTCGAGAGTAGGAACTGCCGCGCGAAGAGAGGACCCGGTTCACCCGCGGCGGAGACCCCGCCGGGGAAGGGCCTGACCGCCTGGAGGGCGTGGTGGACACCCTACGTTGGAGCATGGGTCCGACTGGAGCCATGGACGGCCCCTGGGGGGAGGCCGTTAGGCTTCCATCTGTGATTGCCTCCGTCCGCTTCGAGCACTACCGGTGCCTGCTTCACGTGCAGCTCGCCCTGGAGCCATTGACCGTCCTGGTGGGGCCTTCAGGGGCGGGGAAGACCGCCGTGCTGGAGGGGCTCCAACACCAGCTCGCGTACGAGCCCTCGGACTTCTGGCGGCGGGATGAGTCCCGTCCGCTCTCCATCGAATGGACCTACACGCACGGCGACCGCACGCGCGTGGAGTATCCGTTCAGTGTGATGGACACGCTGCCCGGCCAGGGGCACTCCACGCAGCAGCTGTCGCTGAGCATGGAGGCGCTGCGCGGAGCTGGCTCGTCCGCGAAGGCGACCTGGCTGGAGCGCAAGGGCGGCAACCTCGCGAGCGTCTTCGCGGCGCTGCCCATGTCCACGCGGGAAGTCATCTCCCAGGAGCTGGCGAGGCGCGTGCCCTCGCTGTCGGAGGTGGACGTGGCGCGCGACCTGGAGGACCGCTCCTTCCGGCTGCGCTTCCGAGACCGCTGGAGTCCGGACGTCTGGTTCGGCCCCGACTACGTGTCGGACGGGGTGCTGTGGCTGCTCGCGTTCCTGGTGCTGCCCTATCAGCGCCCGTTGCCGGAGCTGCTCACGCTGGACGAGCCGGAGCGCGCCCTGCATCCGGGCCTGGTGCGCGAGGTGCTGGAGCTGCTGCGCGCCATGACGCGAGGCGAGTCCACGGGAGGCCAGCCGGTGCAGGTGGTGCTGGCCACGCACTCGCCGGACCTGCTGGAGCACGTGCGCCCGGAAGAAGTGCGCCTCCTGTCGAGAGAGCCCACGGACGGCTCCGTGCGCGTGAACCCCGTGCCCGCCACCGCGCTCCACTGGCGGCGCGAGTGCCGGGAGCTGCTGGACTCGCTGTAGCACCGGGGGACAGCGTCCTTCCGGAGACGGGAGGGACAGGGACGCGGAATGAAGCGGGTACGACTCAGGCCCACGGTAGAGTACCGGGATGCTCCGCAGCATCCGCCTCCAGAACCTCCTCTCATTCGGACCTGACTCCGATGCCTTCCCCCTTCAGGCACTCAACGTCCTGATTGGGCCGAACGCGTCCGGAAAGTCCAACCTCATCGAGGCGCTGGGCCTGCTGCGGGCGACCCCAGGCAACCTCCTTGCTCCCATTCGCGAAGGCGGCGGCATCACGGAGTGGTTGTGGAAAGGAGGAACGGAATCCAGTCCCCCCACTGCGAGCCTGGAGGTCGTCCTGGACTACCCGGAAGGCATCATGCCGCTGCGCTACCAGTTGGCATTCACTTCCGAAGGTCAACGCTTGGAGCTGGTCGACGAAGTCATCGAGAACGCGCGACCGCAGAAGAAGTCGGCCCAACCCTTTTTCTTCTATCGGTACCAATCGGGCAGGCCCGCCATCAATGCTCGCCAGATGGTAGATGCCCAGCCAGGGTCCGCCAATGGGCGCCTGGGCAGGGTCTTGAAGCGCGAATCCGTAAGCTCTGATCAGTCCATCCTCTCTCAGAAGCGGGATGAGGACGTGTACCCGGAACTGACATACGTGAGCTCGCTGCTGAGCCGCTTCTCGCTGCACCGTGAATGGAACATGGGGCGCTACACGCCACCACGGCTTCCCCAACGGGTGGATCTTCCGGGGGACTTCTTGCTGGAGGATGCAAGCAACCTGTGCCTCGTCCTCAGTGACCTGGAAGCCAGGGGCATGAAGAAGCTCCTGCTGGAGAACCTGAAGCTCCTCTACGCACGCGTGATGGACTACTCGGTCCGTATTTCGGGAGGGACCGTCCAGGTGTTCTTCCAGGAGGAGGGGCTGAACGCCTCCGTGCCGGCAACACGCTTGTCCGATGGAACCTTGCGGTATCTCTGCCTGTTGACGCTCCTCTGCCACCCCACGCCGCCGCCCCTGGTCTGCATCGAGGAGCCGGAGCTGGGATTGCATCCCGACATCCTTCCGGAGGTCGGACGTTTGCTGGTGGAGGCGAGCTCCCGCACGCAACTCATCGTGACGACGCACTCGGAGACGTTGATTTCGGCCCTCTCAGAGGTCCCGGAAGCTGTCGTCGTCTGCGAAAGGGATGGAACCGGGACGACGCTGCGTCGCTTGGAGAAGGCGAAGCTCTCGGAGTGGCTGAAGAAGTATGGGCTGGGCGAGGTGTGGAGGATGGGCGAGTTGGGGGGGAACCGTTGGTAAAGGAGATCCGGCTCTACATCGAGGGCGGAGGAGATACCCGGTACGGCAAGGAGCGGCTTCGGGCTGGATTCAGCAAGTTCTTTGGTGCCCTGGTGGATCGCGGTCGCAGCAACAACATTCGATGGGTGGTCATCATGTGTGGGCCGCGTGATGCCGCGTTCAAGGGCTTCAAGCAGGCGCTCAAGGACCATCCTTCCGCGTTCAACATCCTGCTCGTCGATTCAGAGGGGCCGGTGAACAAGACGCCGTGGGCCCATCTGGCGACGCGGGCCCCATGGCCACGTCCAAAGAACGCCTCGGACGATTCCTGCCACCTGATGGTCCAGACCGTCGAGGCCTGGCTCCTGGCCGATCTGGTCACGCTCCAGCAGTACTACGGCAAGAACTTCGCAGTGGGTCGTTTGCCCAAGGCAACGAACGTGGAAACCATTCCCAAGGCGGCACTCGAACCCGCGCTGGTGAGCGCGACGAAGGCGACGCAGAAGGGCGAGTACCACAAGATCCACCACTGCTCGGACCTGCTGGGGAAGGTGGACCCCGCGCTCGTGCGCGCCCGTTCAGCGCACTGCGAGCGGCTGTTCACCGTGCTGGAAGGCTTGCTGTCCTGAGCTGTGTCCACCAGCGCACGGCCCCGGCTCCACGAGTGACCTGGGGGTGACGCTCCGCGCGAGGGGCTGACGGTTGTGTGCCTGCGTCGGCGGGCCACTCCTAACGTGGGCCTCTTCGCCCATGCCCCTCCTCCTGCCCATCCTCCTGGCCCTGGCGTGCGCGCCGCTCGCCTATGTCGCGGGCCGGTGGCGTCCGGGCGCCGCGGCCTGGATGGGCGCCCTGGGCGCGCTCGCCGCGATGGGGGCGCTGGTCTACGAATGGATGCAGGGGACCACGCGCCTCGTGCTCCCCTGGGCCCCCTCCTGGGGCCTGTCGCTGGAGTTCACCCGCGACGGCCTGTCCGGCCTCTATGCCGCCATGGCGCTCGGCATCGGCGCGCTCGTGGTCCTGTACTCGCGCGCGTACATGCCGCACCACCTCCACGAGGAGGGCCGTCCCGCGCGCGACGAGGTGCGCTTCCAGGGACTCCTCCTCGCGTTCATGGCCGCCATGGTGCTGCTCGTCACCGTGGATGACCTGCTGCTGCTCTTCGTGGCGCTGGACCTCACCACCATCATCTCCTACCTGCTCATCGGCTTCGACCGCGAGGACCCCGAGTCGCGCGCCGCCGCGCTCCTGTCGCTCGTGCTCACCGGCGCCACCTCCGTCGTCTTCTTCGCGGGCGCCATGACGCTGGGCCTCCAGTACGGCACCTTCTCCCTGCCGCTCGTCTTCGAACGCGCGGCGCGGAGCCCCGCGTCCACCGGCGCCCTGGTGTGCCTGGCCGTGGGCGCGCTGGGCAAGAGCGCGCAGGTGCCGTTCCACTTCTGGCTGCCTCGCGCCATGGCAGCGCCCACGCCCGTGTCCTCGTACCTGCACTCGGCCGCGATGGTCGCCGCGGGCGTCTTCCTCCTCCAGCGCCTCTACCCCCTGTTCGCCCCCGCCACGGACGTGCGCCACGGCCTGCTCGCCATCGGCTTCCTGTCCATGGGCATGGGCAGCCTGATGGCCCTGGTGGCGGATCCGTTCAAGCGCGTGCTCGCGTACTCCACCATCGCGCAGTACGGCTACGCGCTGGTGCTGGTGTCGCTGGGCTCCGAAGGCGCGCCGCTCTACGTGGCGGCCCACGCGCCGTGCAAGGCCGCCCTGTTCCTCACCGCGGGCGCCGTCACCCAGGTCACCGGGAAGAAGAAGCTGTCCGAGGTCGGAGGCCTGCGCCACTCGCTGCCCGTGCTCGCGGGCGCCAGCGCCGTCGCGGCGGCGGGGCTCGCCGCGCTGCCCCTCACCGTGGGCTTCTTCAAGGACGAGGTCTTCTTCCACGCGCTCGCGAAAGAGGGCCCCGCGTTCATGGCGGCCGGGCTCGTGGGCGCGGGCATGACGCTCGCGTACACGCTGCGCCTGTGGTGGGGCCTCTTCGGTGGACCGCGCCAGGACGCGCCCGCCGCGCCCCCGTTGCTCGTGGCCCCCGTGGTCGTGCTCGCCGCCGCCATCCTGCTGGGCGGCGTGCTCCCGGGCCTCCTCGTCGCGCCCTCCCGCGCCGCCGCGGAGGCGATGCGTCGCGAGCCCTCCACGCTGGAGCTCGCTTACCACCTGGATGCGCGCGCGGAGAACCTGCTCGCCGTGGGAGCCTGGGTCCTGGGCGCGGCGCTGTTCGCCACGCGCCGAGCGTGGACACCCGCGCTCTCCCGCGTGTTGGAGGGCGCAGCGAAAGTGGGCGCCGAGCGAGGCTACCGCCTGCTGCTGCACCAACTGGACCGGCTGTCCACGTGGCTGCACGAGAAGGAGGTGCGCGACCTGCGCGACCGCGTGGCGTCCGTGCTGGTGCCCGCGGGCCTGCTGGGCCTGGCGGTGCTGGGCGTGACGCCGCTGCGCGACCGCTTCAAGGTGGGCACGGTGGGCTGGGCGGACATCACGCTGGTGATGGCGCTCGCCTTCGCGTCCGCCGCCGCGCTGGCCACGCTGCGCGCGAAGGGCCACCTGCGGCTGGTGCTGCTCATCTCCTGCGTGGGCTTCAGCCTGGCCATGGTGTTCGCCTTCGCCGCCGCGCCCGACGTGGCCCTCACCTCCGTGCTGGTGGAGACCACCTTCACGCTGCTCTTCGCGGGCCTGCTGGCCCTGCTGCCCCGCGGCCGCCTCGCGCGCGCCCAGCACGAGTCCCAGAACCCACGTGGACGCGACCGCCTGGCGGCAGGAGTCGCGGGCGCGAGCGCCTTCCTCCTGAGCTGGAGCGCCCTGTCCCATCTCCATACCGAGCGCGTGGGCGCGCGCACGGTGCAACTGGCGGACGCCGCGCATTCGCCCAACGTCGTCGCCGCGGTGCTCACGGACTTCCGGGGCCTGGACACGGTGGGGGAGATGACCGTCGTGGTCGCGGCGCTGCTGGGCGTCACCAGTCTCCTGAGCCTGAAGGGGAAGCGTTGAGGCCATGATCTCCTTCGTCCCGCCCCTGTCGCGCCTGTTGCTGTGGCCGTCGTTGATCATCGCGCTCTCGCTCTGGCTGAAGGGCGGCGCGTCGGTGGGCGGAGGCTTCCCGGCCGGGGCGCTCGCGGGCCTCGCGGTGCTGCTCCAGTACGTGGTGGTGGGCCGGGACCAGGCCCGGCGCTACGTGGCGGTGCGGTACGCGGCGCCGCTGGCGGGCGTGGGGCTCTTGCTCGTGGTGGGCACGGCGTTCCTGCCCGTGCTCGCGGGCTACACACCCATGAGCCTCTTCCCCCGCCCGGACCAACCGGAGCTGGGCGTGGGAGGCCTCCACCTGCACACCGCGCTCATCTTCGAGGGAGGACTGATGCTCATCGTCTTCGGGCTGGTGGTCACCGTCATCGACCGCTTCGCCCTGCGCACGGGAGCGCAGGAGGAGTCCGGGTCATGATCCTCATCGCGTCCCTGGTGGTGGGCCTGCTGTTCGCGTGCGGCGTGCGCATGGTGCTGGAGCGCGAGCTGGTGCGCGTGGCGTGCGGCACGGTGCTCATCACCAACTCCAGCGTCCTGCTCATCCTCGCGGGCTCATTCCCGGAGCGCGGCGAGGCGCTGAGCGTGCAGCCCGGCTGGCCGGTGACGGACCCGGTGCTCCAGTCGCTGGCGCTCACGGCCATCGTCATCGGCTTCGCGGTGTCCGCGCTGCTGCTCACGCTGGTGCACCGCACGCAGCGGGCGCACGGCTCGTTGCGCACGGACCGGCTGGTGGAGGCGGAGCTCAAGCGCGTGCACGCCGTGGAGAAGGAGGAGGGGACCTGATGCCGCTCTGGGGTCCGCTGCTCCTGCCGTGGGTGCTGGGCACGGTGCTGGCGTTCCTGGATGGACGCCGCGCGTGGGTGGCGTGGTTGGCCATCGCTGGGCTCGCGGGCACGCTCGTGTGCACGGCGTGGCTGTTGCCCCAGGCATGGAGCGCGCAGGCGCCCCAGTTCGTCACGGGGGACTGGCCCGTGGGCGTGGGCATCCGCCTGCGCGCGGATCAGCTGTCCATCGTGTTCGCGCTGGTGTCCACGGCGGTGCTGCTGGGCACGCTCGTGTACGAGCACGTGGCCGGAGGCATCACCACGCGCAGTTTCCCCGCGCTGGTGGTCTTCATGGGGGCGGGGCTCACGGGGGTGTTCTTCACGTCGGACGCGTTCAACTTCTACGTCTTCTTCGAGCTGGCGATGACGTCCGCCTTCGCGCTGGCGTCGTATGGCGAGAAGCCCCGGAACCTGCGCGCCGCGTTCACCTTCGTGGTGGTGAACCTGATGGGGTCCACGCTGTTCCTCACGGCGGTGGTGATGCTGTACCTGACCACCGGCACGCTGGACATGCTGTCCATCATCGCGTGGGGCCAGGCGGGGCCGCCGTTCGCGCTGCTGGTGCCGGGCACGCTGCTGTTGTGCGCGTTCGGGGTGAAGCTGGGCTTCTTCCCGTTCCACTTCTGGGCGCCCGCGGTGTACCGGGACGCGGGCCCCACGGTGGCGGCGCTGCTCGCGGGAGCGCTGGCGAACATCGGCAGCTATGGGCTGCTGCGCTTCGGCGTGGACGTGATGCCGCAGGTGCTGGCGCAGGCCCGGCCGCTGCTGGAAATCCTGGGCGCGGCGAGCATCCTCTACGGCTCCGTGCTGGCGCTCTCCCGGCGGGACACGCGCGAGGTGCTCGGGTACGCGTCCATTTCGCACGCAGGGCTCATCATCGCCGCGCTGAGCCTGGAGGGCCGCGAGGGCCTGTGCGCGGCGGTGGCGCTGGCGCTGGCGGGCTCCGTGGACAAGACGGCGCTGTTCCTGGCGCAGGACCGGGGTGGCGAGCGGGCGCGCCGAGCCTACTCGGTGGCGGCCTTCAGCACGGCGGGAGTGCCGCCCACCGCGGGCTTCTGGTCCAAGGCCTGGCTGCTGCGAGCGGCGCTGGAGCAGGGGCATGCCTGGCTCGCGGGGCTGGTGGTGCTGGCGAGCGCCCTGTCCCTGCTTGCCCTCTTCCGCGCCTACCAGCGCGAGCGGTGGTTGAGGGAGGGCGCGGCCCTGCACCGGGGTACGGGCGCGGTGGTGTACGCGCTGTCCCTGGCGCTCATCGCCGCGGGCCTCTGGCCGGAGCCGTTGCTGCGCGCCGGACGCGACGCCATCCAGGGCCTGGGGACGCTGCCGTGAGCCCGCGCACCCTCGTGCCCACGCTGTCCCTGACGCTGCTGTACGCGCTGATGGTGGGCAGCTTCCACCCGGTGGACCTCACGCTGGGCGCGGTGCTGTCCCTGGGCGTGATGCGCCTGTTCCCCCTGGCGGGCCTGCCGCCGGTCCTGAGTGCTCGCGAGCACTGGCGCCGCACGCTGCACCTGCCCCGCTTCGGCTGGGCCCTGGCCGTGCTGGTGACGCGGAGCTGCTTCCAGGTGATCACGGTCATCTTCGGCCCCGCCGACCGTGCGAATCACGCGGGCGTGGTGGAGGTCCCCATGGGCGAGCGCACCCCGCGCGGCGTGCAGGTGTCCTCGTGGATCATGTCCCTGGCCCCAGGCACGGTGCTGCTGGAGCTGGACTGGAAGAAGCGCGTGATGCGCATGCACGCGCTGGACGCGTCGGATCCGGACAGGTTGATCCGGCAGCAGGACAACTTCTACCAACGCTACCAGCGCGCGGTGTTTCCGTAGGGAGGCGGCCCGGATGCACGAGACCTTCTTCACCCTGGCCATCGTGTGGATGGTGGGCCTGCTGGGAGCGCTGGTGCTGCTGGCCTCACGCCAGCGGTCCTCGGCGGACATGCTCATGTCCGTGGACACCCTGGGCCTGGTCATCTGCGCGGTGCTGGCGCTGTACGGCGCGACACGCGGCGAGGCCGGCTACCTGGACGCGGCCCTGGTGCTGGCCCTGCTCTCCTACGTGCAGACCGTGGCCGGCGCCCGCTTCCTGCACCACGGCCGCACCTTCCACGACGAGGAGGACGGCCGATGATGTCCGCCATGGTGCAGTGGTTGGCCGACGGCCTGGTGGCGCTGGGCCTGTGCTTCATCACCGCCGCCATCATCGGCATGTACCGGCTGCCCTCGGTGCTCACGCGCGTGCACGCGGCGGGCGCGGTGCCCTTCGGCGGAGCGCTGGTCATCATCGGCGCCACGCTGGCGACGGCGGACGGCTGGCTTCTGCTGCGAGGGCTGCTCGTCGCCGCGTTCCTGATGCTCACCATCCCCAGCTCCGCCCACGCCATCGCCTGGCTGGCGGAGAAGCGCCCGGAGCTCGCCCACGACAAGGGCCAGCGGCACCGGCGCGAACCGGAAGGCCCCGAGCGGCAGTAGCCGCCCGCACGCAGGCCCGCTCACGGAAGGGCGGAACAGGCACCCGGATGCCCCCGGGCTCCAGGGCACACCGCGGTCACCAGCTTGATGTCCGAGGGACCTCCCCCTTCCCAGGAGCCTCGCGCATGAGCGCCACCGTCAGCGACTACCTCGTCTATCGCCTCATCCAGTGGGGCGTGCGCCGCGTCTACGGCTACCCGGGCGACGGCATCAACGGCGTGATGGGCGCGCTGAGGCGCAGCTCGGAGATGCAGTTCGTGCAGGTCCGCCACGAGGAGATGGCCGCCTTCGCTGCCTGCGCGCACGCGAAGTTCACCGGCGAGGTGGGCGTGTGCATGGCCACCTCCGGCCCGGGCGCCGTCCACCTGCTCAACGGCCTCTACGACGCGAAGCTGGACCACCAGCCCGTGGTGGCCATCGTCGGCCAGCAGGCGCGCACGGCCCTGGGCGGGCACTACCAGCAGGAGGTGGACCTCACCACGCTCTTCAAGGACGTGGCCAGCGAGTACGTCACCATGGTGACCGCGCCCTCCGCCGTCCGCCACGCGCTGGACCGCGCCGTGCGCATCGCCCGGTGCGAGCGCACCGTGACGTGTCTGGTGTTGCCCAACGACTTGCAGGAGCTGCCCTACGAACCGCCCGCGCGCAAGCACGGCACCGTGCACTCCAGCGTGGGCTACGCGTCCCCTCGAGTGATTCCACAGGACGCGGACCTGCGCCGCGCCGCGGACGTCCTCAACGCGGGCAAGAAGGTGGCGATGCTGGTGGGCGCGGGTGCCATGAACGCGGCGGTCGAGGTGATGGAGGTCGCGGACCGGCTGGGCGCGGGAGTGGCCAAGGCGCTGCTGGGCAAGACGGTGCTGCCGGACGCGCTGCCCTTCGTGACGGGCTCCATTGGCCTGCTGGGCACGAAGCCCAGCTGGGACCTGATGCAGGACTGCGACACGCTGCTGATGGTGGGGACGAGCTTCCCCTACTCGGAGTTCCTCCCGCCGGAGGGCCAGGCGCGCGGCGTTCAAGTCGACCTGGACGGCCGGATGCTCTCCATCCGCTACCCCATGGAGGTGGGGCTCGTCGGCGACGCGAAGGAGACGCTGCGCGCGCTGCTGCCCCAGCTGAAGCGCAAGGAGGACCGGAGCTGGCGCGAGGGCGTGGAGAAGGGCGTGGCGCGCTGGTGGAAGGTGCTGGAGGCGCGCGCCATGAACGACGCGAACCCCCTCAACCCGCAGCGCGTGTTCTGGGAGCTGTCCCCGAAGCTGCCCGTGGACGTCATCCTCACGGCGGACTCCGGCAGCTCCACCCATTGGTTCGCGCGCGACTTGAAGATGCGGCAGGGGATGAAGGCGTCCCTGTCCGGCAACCTGGCCACCATGGGCTGCGGCGTGCCGTACGCCCTGGGCGCGAAGTTCGCGTTCCCGCACCGCCCGGTGCTCGCGGTGGTGGGCGACGGCGCCATGCAGATGAATGGCAACGCGGAGCTCATCACCGTGGCGAAGTACTGGAAGGAGTGGAAGGACCCGCGCCTCATCGTCCTGGTGCTCAACAACCGCGACCTGGGCCAGGTGACCTGGGAGCAGCGGGCGATGGCCGGCGACCCGAAGTACGCCGCGTCGCAGGAGCTGCCGGACTTCCCCTACGCGAAATACGCCGAGTCCCTGGGCCTCAAGGGCCTCCGCGTGGACCGGCCGGACCGCGTCGCCGCCGCGTGGGATGAAGCGTTGGCCGCGGACCGGCCCGTCGTCTTCGAGGCCTGGGTGGATCCGGACGTGCCGCCCCTGCCGCCGCACATCACCGTGGAGCAGGCGAAGATGTTCGCCTCCGCCTGGGATTTCAGCCTGCGTTCGCCTGGAGCGCGGGCTCTTCCTCCGTCACCAGCCAGCGCATCGTCGCCTCGGTGACCACGCCGAACAGCGCCGTCTGCGCGAACAGCCAGGCGTGCTCCGCGCGCGACCAGGTGCTCTCCGCGGCCGTCGCCTTGAAGAGGGGAAAGGCCATGCGCTCGAACGCGAGCACGCCCAGGCCCAGCAGGACGCCGCTGTGCGGCAGGGACCCCTTCGACGTGCGCCTTCGCACCAGGCCCCAGCCCATCCCCAGCAGCGGGCCATAGCCCGCGCGCAGCGCGAAGGCCCAGTCCGCCGCCTCCCGCCGGGACAGCTTCCGTCCGAACAGCCGGCTCAGCACGTGCCGCGCGATGTCGCGCGCGGAGTAGGGCGGCGGACGGCCCAGCGAGGCATTGCGCACGGCGACCAACATGCCCAGGGCACCGGTGCCCACCGCTCCGGCGACATACGCCGCGGCATATGGATTCCTCATGGCCTACCCCTTCATCAGGTTGCGCATCACGAACCACAGGTTGGCCGGACGCTCCGCCAGCCGGCGCATGAAATAGGGATACCAGTGCTTCCCATACGGGACATAGACACGCACCGGATGGCCGTCCTTCGCCAGCTGCTCCTGGAGGTCGCGCCGGATGCCATACAGCATCTGGAATTCGAAGGCCCCTTTGGGCAGATGCCGGCGCGCGGCGTACTCCAACGTGGCGTCAATCATCCGCTCATCATGCGTGGCGATGCCGTGATACACGCCGCTGTCCAGGAGGATGCGCATGCAGCGCACGTAGTTCGCGTCCACGTCCTTCTTGTCCGGGAACGCCACGTCGGAACCCTCCAGGTAGGCCCCCTTGCACAGCCGGATGCGGACGCGCTCGGCGCACAGGGCCTTCGCGTCCTCCTCCGTGCGCCGCAGGTAGCTCTGGAGCACCGCGCCCACGTGCCGCTCGCTGAACTCCGAGTGCAAATCCCGCACGATGTCCAGGGTCGCCTGCGTGACGGCGCTCTCCTCCATGTCCACGCGCACGAACGAGTCCCGCGCCGTCGCGTCCGCCACCACCGCCCGCGCGTTCTGCAGCGCCAGGTTCCGGTCGAACAACAGACCGCACTGCGTGAGCTTCATCGACACGTTGGCCCGCACGCCCACCTGGTCGATGCGCGCCAGCAACCGCAGGTACTGCTTCACCTCGTCGCGAGTCTCCGGGGGTGAGCGCACCGCTTCGTTGAGATGGTCGAAGCTGGCCATCAGCCCCTTCGCCGTGAGGGCCTTCACCGCGTCCACCGCCTCCTCCAGCGTCTCTCCCGCGATGAAGCGGGACGCCAGCTGGCGAAAGGGTTTGAGCCGCGTGGCCACGTCCTTCAGGTTGGACTGACGCGACAGGAACAGCAGCGCGGAGCGGGACAGCTGGTCTGCGGCCGTGGTCATGTGGATGTGTTCCCCCCGCGACCAGAGATAACGCCTGTTCAGTCAGGGTGCCGCGAGAGGAAGTCGGACACGCGTTCATTGAACGCTTCCGGGTGGCTCATGTACGGCAGGTGACTGGCCGCCTCCAGGAACTCCAGCCGGGCGCCCGGCACATGCGCCGCCACGTCGCGCGCGGCCGCGGGCGGCACCAGCAGGTCCCGGCCCCCCTCGATGACGAGCGTGGGCACGCGCAGCTCTTGCAACCGGTGCAGGAAGTCCGCGGCCAGGATGTCACGCAGCCGCCGCATCAGCTCCAGCGGCGAAATGCGCCGGGCCTCGCGCACGATTTCCGCCCGCCCCTCCGCCGGCAGCCACCGGCCTCCCATGACCCGCGCCACCGTGGGCGCGAACACATACGCCAGCGGCCGGGGCGCCCGCACCAGCGTGGACAGCGTCAACGCCAGCCTCCGGATCTTCCGCACGCTGGCCACCGGCGACACCAGCACCAGCGCCTTCACCCGCTGGGGGTGCTCCAACGCATACGCGATGGACAGCAGGCTGCCGTAGGAGGACCCCATCAGCGCGAAGCGCTCCGGCAGCCCCGCCTCCGGGTGGTTGAGCACCGACAGGTTCCACTGGAGCGGCGTATGGGTCGCGGGTGTCTTCAGCGGCGGCGTCCACAGGAGCAGGTTCCACGCCTGGGCCAGCGGCTCCATGGGCGCGAACGACCGGCCACTGGCGCCCAGCCCCGGAAGACAGACCACCGTGCGTGATACATCCCTGTTGCCCCCAGGGAAGGTGAACAGCCGCACCGCCGTGCCCCGGACGACGCGCTCCTCGCAGTCCAGCCGTTCATACCCGCGCTGGATGTCTTCCACGTCCGGCACCCGCGGCGGCGGGCGGGGCGGGGCGGGGACGCGAGTGGAGGCGGTATCAAGCATGGCAGGCCCTCAGCAGCAGGCGCCGGACGCTGGCGGCCACGCGGTCGCGGAAGGCTCGCACGCGTGACTCCGAAGCACCCGACGGCGGCGGTTCATGGGGTTCACCCACGGCGAAGGTTAATTGAACTGGCAGCGGCAGGGGGCCCAATCCCATCACCAACGGAATGCGGTACTTGTCCTCCACGGCCAGGCGCACACACCACCGGTCCTCGTCCGGAGGCCAGAAGAAGGTGTCATCCACCCCGAAGCCGGCGAAGGGCACCACCGGCACCCCGGCCTGCATGGCCAGCCGGACGAAGCCCAGCGCGCTCTCCCACCGGAGCTGGTAGCGGCCCTGGCTGCGTTTGAAGGTCTCCCGCGCGCCGCCTGGATAACAGACGACGAGCTGCCCCTCCTGGAGCGACCGGAGCGCGTTCTCCCGCGTCCCCTCCACCCCACCCAGCCAGGGCAACACCGTGCGCACGAGGGGAATCTTGAAGAACCCCCGCTCCGCCAGCCCCAACGGATAGCGCCCCGTGGCCCGGTGCAGGAGGTGGAAGAAGGCGGGGGTCTCGTATCCCCAGACACCGTGATTGCCCACGAGCAGCAACGGCCCATGTCTGGGCAAATGTTCAGCTCCCACCAGGCGGGCGCGGTGATAGCGCGCGGACAGGGCGGCGCCGCCCTCCGCGAAACGGAACACGGCCTGCCGGACGCTTACGAGTGGGTTTTCCACGGTGGAGCCAAGATGCAGCCGCCCTCGCGAACCGGCACCTTGATACCAGGCGGCCAGGCAGGGGCTCCACCGCCGCAATCACCGGAAAAGGGCATGCACGCCAGCAGGCTGCCTTTCCCGGCGGGGGGATGGGTGCGGTTGTCTGCCCCCGGCGCCGTGCTGATGCTTGGGGGTATGGCCGGCCCATTCGACATCCTCCTGCATCAACATCGCGAGCTGGAGGAGCTGCTGGCGCGGCTGGCTTCGGAGGCGGAAGCGGAGGAAATGACTCACGGTCAGGAGGCCCTGGCCCGCCTCCTGCGCCTGCACTCCCGCCTGGAGGAGCGCTGCGTCCATCCGCTGCTGACACGCGTGGAGGGCCGCACCCGCGCCCGCGAAGAGGCCGAGGACCACCTCACCCTGCGTGAGCTGATGGAGGAATTGCAGGAGCTGACGCCTCGCGGCGTCGAGTGGCAGGCGCGCCTTTTCACGCTGGAGGATCAGGTCGTGGCGCATGTGCAGGCCACCGAACACGGGGTGCTCCCCCGCCTGTCCGCGTCTCTAGACGCGGAGGAATTGGAGGAACTGGGACACGACCTCGCACTCACGTACGAGGAACTGCTGGATCGCTCGCAGCACCCCCCCGCCCCGGGTCGCGGAGCGTTGTTGGAACCCCTGCATTGGGATGCGTGAGAAGCGCCTGAAAGCGTCGCCGAGACCCATTTCCCGGGCCTTTCTCGCCTGCTGATACGCAGTGGCGTCACAACTTTTTATCGCTTCCTTCGACAATTGCCTTTCTGGAAGGTATTGGTACTTGGGCGTGCCGGTTCACGCCAAGGCAATGCTCCCCCCTTAAACCGAGGATTGGTCGAAATGTCAGTTGACAAGGCGTTCCGCGAGATGATTCGCAACGAGATTGAAGTGCAGCTCAAGCCCCTGCGCGACGTGGTGTCTCGTCTGGAGTCGGGCACGGCGGACCTGGATGCGCTGCGCAGCGTGGCCGAGCGTCTGGCGCCCCTGGCTCAGGTGGTGGGCCCCCTCTTCGGCGCGAACGCGCCCGCGGCCGGCAAGCCCGGTCGTCGTCCCGTGGGTCGCCCGGCGGGTCGTCCGTCGGTGAGCGCGCCGGTGGTGGCGGCGGGTGGCAAGCGCCGGGGTCGCAAGCCGGCGGTGACGGAAGGCGGCGCCCGTGAGTGCGCCATCAAGGGCTGCGGCAAGCCCAGCCGCACCAAGGGCTACTGCGCGGCGCACTACCAGAAGCTGCGCATGCTGGAGAAGACCAACCGCCGTCCTTCCGAGTGGTCCGACTACGCCAACCCCAACAGCGTGGAGGACATCAAGCTGCCCCGTGGCCGCGCCGCCTCCAAGGCGCTCGCGGAAGCCGCTCAGAAGAACGCTTAAGCAGTTTCAGTCGCCCCGGCCCGGGCATACAGGTAGACCACGCCCTTCCGTCTGGAAGCACGTGGCAGGATTGACCGCGCGGAGGATGTGCTTGCGCCGCGAGGGCGTTGGTGTGCATGAGTGCCCGGGCCATGAACAAACGCGACCTGGAGCCTGGAATCGTCACGGACCTCGCGGGCCGGACGACCTATGGCGATTACCTGCAGTTGGACCGCCTTTTGTCCGCGCAGGTGCCCCGCTCCCAGCCTCCCCATCACGACGAGTTGTTGTTCATCGTCCAGCACCAGACGAGCGAGCTGTGGATGAAGCTGCTCATCCACGAGCTGTCCGCCTGCATCCGTTACATCCAGGCGGACCGGCTGGAGCCGTCGTTCAAGATCTTCGCGCGCGTCGCGCACATCCAACGGATGCTCTTCGAGCAGTGGAGCGTGCTGGAGACGCTCACGCCCAACGAGTACCTGGAGTTCCGCGACACGCTGGGCCACGCGTCAGGCTTCCAGAGCTTCCAGTACCGGGCGCTGGAGTTCCTTTTGGGCAACAAGGATGACGCGGCGCTGGGGCCCTTCAAGCACGTGCAGGGCGTGCACGCGGAGCTGGACCGCCTGCTGGAGTCGCCGGGCATCTACGACGAATTCCTGCGCCACCTGGCGCGCATGGGCCATGACATTCCCAGAAGCCACGTGGAGCGCGACTGGCGTCAGCCGTATGAGAAGAGCCCCCAGGTGATGGAGGTGTTCCGGCGCATCTACGAGGACACCGAGAAGCACTGGGACGCGTATGAGATGTGCGAGAAGCTGGTGGACACGGAGGAGCGGTTCCAGCTCTGGCGCTACCGGCACATGATGACGGTGATGCGCATCATCGGCTTCAAGCAGGGCACGGGCGGCTCGTCGGGCGTGGGCTTCCTGCGCAAGGCGCTGGACCTGCGCTTCTTCCCGGAGCTGTGGGACGTGCGCACGGTGCTGACGCCGCCCGCGAAGCCCCGGGGCGCCTGAGCTCCCCCATCCGCCCCGCTCGTGTCCCCGCATGCTCCGCGGGCCGGCAGGGACGGGGTGCCAGCCGGGGCACGGGCTCCCTAGCTTGGGAGAGGTCAAATCCTCTCAACGTGCGAAGGAGCCACCATGGGTGAGCACGAAAGCCCCCGGAAGGAACCGCAGCTTCCGGAAGACGAACAGAAGAACAAGCGTCAGGCGGGAGACCGCCCCGTCCCCACGCCCGGCCACATTGGCAACCTGCCGGACAACGGCGAGGGCCCGGGTGGCATTGGCATCAAGCTGCCCGAGGGCGGCGGTGACTGAGTGAAACATATGGAAATGTTTCAGGCCCGGGGGCCTTCCGGGGCTCCCGGCCGCCGGGGTACACGTGTCAGACGGGCATGAGAGTGTCCGGGCATGTCCCTACCTGCTAGGTTGTTCGTCCCAGAGATGACCCGAAAGCCCGCCACCTACGCCGACCTGGAAGCGCTCCCCTCGAACCAGGTGGGGGAGATCGTCAACGGGGAGCTGTACGCGAGCCCCCGGCCTGCATCGCGGCATGCCGTCGCGGCGTGGCATCTGGGAGGCGAGCTCTATGCTCCCTTCGACCGGGGACGTGGGGGGCCCGGAGGGTGGATCATCCTCACCGAGCCGGAGCTGCATCTGGGCAAGGACGTCCTGGTGCCGGACCTCGCGGGTTGGCGCCGGGAGCGGATGCCCAGGGTGCCCGACGTCGTGGGCTTCACGATGGCGCCTGATTGGCTGTGTGAGGTGCTGTCCCCGTCCACGTCCCGGTTGGACCGCTTCCGGAAGCTGCCCATCTATGCCCGGGAGGGCGTCAAACACGTCTGGTTGGTGGACCCGCGCGAACACACGCTGGAGGTCTTCCGGCTGGAGGGCGGCCACTACCTGCTGCTGGGGACCTACGTGGACGAGGAGACCGTCCACGCGGAGCCATTCGAGGCGCTCGCGCTGGAACTTCGCGTCTTGTGGGAGGACATCGCGGAGTAGGCTCCTCCGCACCATGTCCGCGCCCGCCGGAATGACACTGCTCTTCGAACAGGCCCACATCCTCTGCTACCGCACGTTCGACATCGCGGAGGAGATAGACCTGGAACGCGCGCGCAAGGCGCTCACGGAGGACTCGCGCCGGTTGAAGCTGTCGCGCGAAAACAGCCAGTACATCCAGCTGCCCAACCCGCCCGTCGTCTACGAGCTGGGCCGCAGGCCGCTCGCGCTGCGTGACGGTCCTGTCACAGTGGACGCTACCGCTCGCCTGTTCGACCACGGCGCCGCGTCCATCATCCTGCGCGTCCCCGTCGCTCCCGGCACCACCTGGGAGACGCTCACCCAGGTCGCGGATGAGCTCTATGACAGCCATGCCCTGGAGGACCTGGCGCGGGAGCTGGTGGAGGGCGTGCGCCGCACCATCGCCTCCGCCGTGCAGGGGCCGCACCTCTGGGACCAGAGCGAGAGCTACACCGTCATCTTCGCCGAGCGCATCCAGGGCGACCCTTCCGCGGAGGAGCTGTTCCAGCGCGCGGACATCGCGCGGCTCCTGCTGGGAGAGAGCACCGCCGCGCCGCTCGCGCCGCGCGAGCGCGAGGCCGTCACCCAGGTGCGCTTCAGCTACACCGCCCATGACCTGGTCGTCGTGGATTGGAACAGCGCGTTCGTCTACGAGCCGTCCGGCTCGCGCGACATCCCGGACCTGTTGGAGATCGCCAACGCGCAACTCCTGGAGTTCCGCTACTACGACGAGCGGTTGGACAAGCACATCGCGCGCATCCACGACGAGGTGCAGGCGCGCAAGCCCGGCTGGCTCACGCTGTTCCGCAGCCCGTACCGCAACCTGGCGCGCGAGACGCTGGGCACGCTCGTGGACCTCAACGAGTTCGTGGAGCGGGTGGAGAACAGCCTGAAAATCATCGGCGACTTCTACCTGGCCAAGGTCTACGAGGGCGCCGTGCGCCGCCTGCGCATCCCCGCGTGGCAGGCCTCCGTCACGCGCAAGCAACAGCTGCTCGCGCAGACCTATGGCCTGCTCAAGGGCGAGGTGGACATCGACCGCTCGCACGTCCTGGAAATCATGATCGTCGCGTTGATCATCCTGGAAATCGTCATGGCCTTCGGCCGCATGTTCGAGCACTGACGGCGAGCCGGCCAGGAACGCCGCGCGGCGCTCCCGTGGACCGTCCGAAGGGACGACGGTCTCGTCGGGTGGGGGACGCGGAGGAGGGGAAGACGGGGTGAGGGCTTCGCGGCGGCCGGGGTTGCGCTACGCTCCCGCGCACGGGTGTGCGTGACGGAGGCTTCCGCGTGAGTGCATCGAACCCCCTCTTCGGTGATTTGCTGCTCAAGCTGGGCGTCGTCGCGCCGGGGCAGGTGCAGGAGGCGCTCGCGCTGCAGGCCCTGACCGGACAGCGCGTGGGAGAGGCGCTCATCTCCCTGGGCTACGTGTCGCGCGAGCAGATTCAGGACGCATTGGGAGAGGCCCTGGGCTTGAACCACGAGAAGGGGCCCGCGCAGCCGCCCCTGGGCGAGCTGCTGGTGGGGCTCAAGTACGTGACGCTCGCGCAGCTGGACGAGGCGCTGGCGCGGCAGCGGCGCGACGGGCGGCGGCTGGGGGAGATCCTGGTCGAGCTGGGCCACTGCACGTACAAGCAGATCTACGAAGCGCTGGGCGTGCAGAACCGCATCGTCGGCCGGCAGGACCTGCCACGTCCCGCGACGGAGGGGCGCCGCCGCGTGGTGGTGGTGGACGACAGCCCCCTGGCGTGCGCGTTCGTGCAGGAGGGGCTGGTGGCCCTGGGCTACGAGGTCCTCTGCTTCCAGGACCCCTACGAGGCGCTGGAGGGCATGGGGCGGCTGCAGGCGGCCATCGTGCTGAGCGACCTGGAGATGCCGGGGCTGGACGGCGTGGAGCTGTGCCGGCGGCTGAAGGAGGGCCCTCGCAGCGCCATCCCCGTCATCATGCTCACCGCCAACGACCGCGAGGCGGAGCGCGTGCGCGGCCTGCGCGCGGGCGCGGACGACTACGTGAACAAGTCCGCGTCCATGGACGAGCTGGCGGCCCGCATCGAGAGCGTGGTGCGCCGCACGGACGAGACGGAGCGCATGCGCAAGCTGTTCGCGCGCTACACGTCCGACGCGGTGGTGGAGGAGATCCTCAAGAGCGCGGACGCGGCGGTGCTCGCCGGCGAGAAGCGCGAGGTGACGGTGCTGTTCGCGGACATCCGCAACTTCACCGGCCTGGCGGAGAGCCTGCCTCCCGAGCAGGTGGTGGCGGTGCTCAACCAGGTGCTGGGCCGGCTGTCGGACGCGGTGCTCACCTGCGGCGGCACGCTGGACAAGTTCCTGGGCGACGGGCTGATGGCCGTCTTCGGCGCGCCGGTGGGCCGCCCGGACGACGCGCTCCGGGGCCTGCAGTGCGCGAAGATGATGATGGAGGCCGTGGCGGAGCTGCGCGCCGTGGCGGAGGCCGAGTGGGTGGCCCACGGCCGCGAGGGCCGGCCCCTGGTGCTGGAGCTGGGCGTGGGGTTGAACTCGGGCGTGGTGGTGTCCGGCAACATCGGCGGCGCGATGCGGGCCGAGTACACCTGCATCGGCGACGCGGTGAACGTGGCCGCGCGGCTGTGCGCGCTGGCCGGGCCGGGGGAAATCCTGGTGGGCGAGCGCACGCGCGAGCTGGTGGACGCGAACGAGACCGCCTTCGAGGACCTGCCGCCAGTGCGCTTGAAGGGCAAGCAGCAGCCGGTGCCGCTTTACCGCGCCCTCTGACGCGGTAGGGTGGATGGGCCATGGCCGCCACTCCCGCCTCGTCCGCCGTCCCCGAGAAGTCCCGCCGCTCCCCGCTGCCCTGGGTGGCGGTGGTGTTCGTGGTGGCGCTCGTCGTGGCCCTGGTGCTCACCGCCTTCCGCCACCGCGACCCCGAGCAGGCCCAGCACATCCACGCCGACTTCACCCTCATCCTGGGCGCGCTGGAGCGCTACCGCGCGGACCACGGGGGGCAGCTGCCGGAGGAGGGAGACCTGGACGCGCTGCTGGTGCCCCGCTACCTCCACGCAGTGCCCCTGGACCCCTGGGGCCGGCCGTACCACTACGCGAGCAGCGCGCAGGGCGTGTTCCTGTCCAGCTTCGGCCGCGAGAACCAGCGCGGCGGCGTGGGCGACAACCAGGACCACACCAACCACGACGGGCACCAGCAGCTCCTGCGCTAGGGAGGGCCCCGCCGCCGGGACGCCCCTCCCTGGTGGGCAGGCAGGCCGGCATGCACGGGCCGCACGCCACCGGGCGTCCGGCGTGCGCATCCTTCGTGGCGAGGGGAGGCTCCAGCGGGCATCGCCTCCTCGGGGGGCCCCGCCATGGCCATCATCTGCGCAACCAACCTGTCCGCCGACGCCGCGCACGCGGCCACCGTCGCGGCGACGCTCGCCGGCCGCCTGGGAGAGCCCCTGCTGCTGCTGGGGGTGGATGACGAAGTGCCTGACGCGGAGGCCCCGGACGCCCTGTCCGCGGCGGAAGGCGGGCTGGCCGCGGAGGCCGCGCGCCTGAGGCCGCTCGCGGGCATGGTGGAGCCGCGCATGCAGCGGGGTGCCTCCGTGGAGACGCTGCTGGGGGACGAGGAGTGCCGCAGCGCCCGGCTGGTGGTGGTGGCCGCGGAGGGCTGGCGCACGTCCCCCTGGCGCAAGACGTCCCTGGCGGAGCGCCTGGCCCGCCACGGCTGCGCCCCGGTGCTGGCGGTGCGCCGGGACACGGCGCTCCTGGACTGGGCCCGCGGCCGGCGCCGGCTGCTGGTGATGGTGGGGGTGGACCCCCGCTCCTCCACGTCCGACGCGGCCATCACCTTCCTGCGGGAGCTGCGGCGCGTGGGCGGGTGTGACGTGCTGGCCACGTACGTGTGCTCACCGCTGGAGGAGCGCGAGCGGCTGGGCGTCCACACCCCCGTGCACGTGGAGCGGCTGGACGCGCGCGAGCGCACCATGGAGGGGCTGGAGCCGCTGGTGGAGCGCGTGCTCCAGCGCGAGGTGCGCGAGCGCCTGGGTGACCTGGAGGGGGAGGGCCGGTTGGAGGTGGTGCTGGAGCCCGGATATGGCCGCCCGGCGGACCACCTGCTGCACGTGGCTCATGCGCGCAGCGCGGAGCTGACGGTGGTGGGCATGCACCTGCGCGGCGGGGTGCAGCGGCTGTGGCACGGCTCCGTGTCGGAAGGGGTGCTGCGCCACGCGGAGCGCTCCGTGGCGTGCATCCCTCCCGGAGCGCGCGAACCTCGCCGGCTTCCTCCGCCCCGGAGCGCGCTGGTGCCGGTGGACTTCACCCTCGCCTCCGGACAGGCCATCGCGCAGGCGTGCTCGCTGGTGGGGCCGGGCGGCCGCGTGCACCTGCTGCACGTGCACCGGCTCCGGGGCCGCGAGCGGGGCCCCCGGGACTTCCACGGCGTGCTCCCGGAGCCGGACAGCGAGCGGGACCGGGTGCTGAACCGGCTCTGGGCGCAGGTGCCTGGGGACACGGTCGCGCGGGCGGTGCACTGGAGCGTGGAGGGGGTCAGCGGCGACGACGTCGCCAGCGCCATCTGCCAGGCCACGGAGCGCGAGGGCGTGGACCTGGTGTGCGTGGGCACGTCCGCCCGCCGTGAAGTGGCTCCGGACGTGCTGGAGGAGGCGGTGGCGCGCGAGCTGGTGCTGCGCTGCCGCCGGCCCGTGATGGTGGTGCCTTCCGTTTGACCCGGGAACGGGCGTCCAGTGGACGGGCTGCTCGCGGAACGGGTCCCTGTTTTTTTCCCACGCGTAAGGGATTGAACAGGCGACCCTGGAGGGCGTTAGACTTTGGGAGGACCCGCTTTCCCAGAAGGGTAGGGCATCCCGTGGCTCTTCGCGGTTATCGAGAAGAGGACCTCGTCTCCAACCGTGCATCGTTGATCATCCACGGAGGTACCGAGGATGAGCGCAGGGCCTGGGCGGAGGAAGCCGCGCGCAACTTCGGCGTCCCGCTCACGGAGGTGCGCCAGGGCTCGGAGCTGGCCGGAGCGCTCCGTCAGCCCAACGGCGTGGTGTTCATCGCGGACGCGGGGAAGCTGCCGCTGGACGCCCAGGGCCTCATCCTGCGCTGCCTCCAGATGCAGGAGGAGCGGCCCAAGGTGGTGGTGGGCGTGTCCGGCACCGCGATGGCCGCCCTCACCCGGGGCACGCTGCGCGAGGACCTGCACTACCGGCTGAACCAGGCGCAGGTGGACCTGCAGACGGATGGCCTGAGGGACGCGCTCAAGCGCCGCTGGGCGCAGCAGGCGGAGCAGCTGGCCGTGCGCGCCGCGGCGCTGAAGGCCGCCGAGGAGAAGGAGCGCGCCGCCGCGGTGGCCCGCCGCCCCGGCTCCGTCACCCGCATCCTGCCCAAGCGCAAGGCCTCGGCCCCCGCGCGCAAGGGCGCGCCGCGCAACGCGGTCCGCTGAAACCCGGGGGTTTCCAGG